>CAZCWA010000135.1:0-11215 GCA_964502265.1 uncultured Myxococcaceae bacterium
GCCGAAGGAGCCGTACGAGAAGATCATCGGCAACATCGAGGAGGTCCGCGCGCGCGGCGGCAAGGTGATCGCCATCGTCGATGCGGGGGACGACCACGTGAAGTCGATCAGCGACTTCGTGATCGAGGTCCCGCCCGCCTGCGCACTGCTGGCGCCGATCGTGAGCACGGTGCCCTTGCAGCTCCTCGCCTACCACGTGGCCGACATGCGCGGGACCGACGTGGACCAGCCCCGGAACCTCGCCAAGAGCGTCACGGTCGAGTAGCCGGTGTCGTTCGGGCTGTGCGACGGCTGCCGGCACCAGAAGCGCGTCCACAGCCCGAAGGGCAGCGTGTTCAGCCTCTGCGAACGCTCGAGGCAGGACCCTGCGTATCCGAAGTACCCCCGGACACCGGTGCGCGCGTGTCCGGGGCGCGAAGGGGTCCCGCCCCCTCCGGGCGCTCCAGGGGCAGACGCAGGCTGAACACCGTCCCCTGGCCCGGCGCGCTCTCGAAGGACACCGAGCCGCCATGGCTCTCCAGGATCCGCTTGACCACCGCCAGCCCCAGGCCGGTGCCGGTGGCTTTGGTGGTGAAGAAGGGCTCGAACATCCGCGCACGGACCTCGGGGGGGATGCCGGGACCTGCGTCGCGCACGTCGATCTGGAGGAAGGGCCCCTCCCGGCGGACGCGGACCTCCACCTTCCCGCCGTTCGTCATCGCCTGCGCCGCGTTCACCAGCACGTTGATCAGCGCCTGGCGCATCAGCCGCGGGTCGAGGGCGACGGGCGGGAGGCCATCCTCCATCGCCACCTCCACCGCGACCGCCGGATCGCCCTCGCCGCCCACCGCCCCGGCGATCGCCGCCGAGAGCAGCGCGCGCAGCCCGGTGGGCTCGAAGGTGGGGTTGAACGGCCGCGTGAAGTCGAGCAGGTCCCCCACCATCCGGTTCAGCCGGTCCGCCTCCTCCTGCAGCATGTCGTAGAGGCCCTTCGCCTCCTCGGGCGCGATGTTCCGGCGCAGCGCGGACACCGCATTGAAGATGACGCCGAGCGGGTTGCGGATCTCGTGGGCCACCGCCGCCGCCAGCTCGCCCACCGCCGCCAGCCGCTCGCGCCGGACCAGCTCCGCGTGCGCCCGCGCCAGCTCCCGCTCGCGCCCGGCCAGCCGCGAGGCCATGTCGTTGAAGGCATCGCCCAGCCGCTCCAGCTCGTCGCCGGAGCGGATCTCCACCCGCTGCCCCAGCCGCCCCTCGCCGATCGCCCGCGACTGCGCCTCCAGCCGCTGCACCGGGCCGGTGAGCAGCCGCGCCAGCGCCAGCGCCAGCAGCAGCGTGAGCAGCACCAGCCCGCCCCAGGCGAGGAGCTGGCGCTCGAAGAGCGTCCGGGTGGGCGCCTCCGCCACCGTGCGCGACAGCGTCACCCCCACCACCCAGCCGTGCCTGGGCGTGGCGATGAAGGCCCCCAGCCGCTCCTCGCCGAGCAGCGGCGAGTAGTAGCCGCGCACCTGCACCGGCCCGCCCTCGAGGGCCTGGTGCAGAGGCGCGAACTCGAGCAGCCGCTCGGTCTCGTCGAACTCCAGCTCCGGGTGCGAGGTGGCGAAGAAGAGCCGCCCGCTCCTGTCGGCGAGCAGCACCACGTGCCCCTCCTCCAGCCCCCGGGCCCACGCCCGCGCCAGCAGATCGGTGCGCGCCACCACGTTCACCACGCCCATGGTCTTCCCGGCGTCGTCCAGGATGGGCACGCTGACCACGAAGCCGAGCGTCTGCGTCTGGCGGAGCTGGATGCCGTCCGAGATGACCGGCTCCCCGGTCTCCATCACCCGCTGGAAGTACCGCCGGTCGCCGATCTCCAGGCGGGGCTCTCTCGGCGCGCTGTCGTGGCCCCAGCCGCGGTTCACCCCCTGCGCGTCGAAGACGTTGATCGCGTGGTAGAGCGGCATGCGCGCCCGCAGGCGCCGGAGGTGATCGTCGAGCACCGCCGGATCCATGCTCCGCACCACCGGGTCCTGGGCCACCGCCCAGCCGACGCCCAGGGCCGCTTCGAAGGCCTGGTCCACCTGCGCACCCACCGCGCGCGCCATCATCAACTGCGCGTCGAGCTGGGCCTCGCGCTGGGACTCGCGCTCCGCGTGAAACGCCCACAGGAGCATCCCCAGCACCGGGGCGAGCACCACCGCGAATGCGAGCAGCAGCTTGGCGCGCAGGCCCACCCGCAATGTGAACGTTGGCGTCAGGCGCTCAACAAAGCCGGAAAGGGTCCGCGGGTGCAACGGGCGGATGCCCGTCCCACATGGCGTCGAGCCTGGCCGAAAGCCCAGCCGAAGCTCAGCCGAAGCTCAGGCGGTGCGGCTCTGGTGGGGGGCGCGAGGACCCCCGCGGCCGGCCTTCACCGGGCCGAACCGGGAGGCATCTCCGTCCACGTGTCGCGGAAGCACCAGCACGCGGTTGTTGAAGACGGCGACCCGCTCCCCCGGCGCGTGGCGGAGGGAGTCGGGGCCGAGATAGGGGCGGGACCTGGGGAGACTTCTCCAGAAGCTGAGCAGGCGTTTCATGGTCGGTCGTCTCCTCCGGCCCCGAGGCGGGACCTCCGCTACTTCTCGGGCTTGCCCTCGGGCGGCTTGCCCGGGAGGTTCTTGCCCTTCATGTTCAGCACGTAGGCGGTGAGCAGCTTCACCCCTTCCGGGCCACCTACCAGCGGCGTCATCGCGGGCATGCCCTTCTGGGGGTTGCCGATGGCGATGGACGAGGCGATGGCTTGCGCCGACCCGCCCTTGATGAAGTGCATGTCGGTCAGGTTCGGGCCGATGAGGCCGGCGCCCTTGGGGCCGTGGCAGGCCGCGCAGATGGCGGCGTACTTCTTCTCCGCCTCGGCCATCTTCCCGGCATCCTTGGCGAGCTTGGCGATCTCCTTCTCGTCCACCTTCACGTCCTGGGCGAAGGCGGGCGCGGCGACGAGCGAAAAGGCGGCGGCCGCCACGGACAGGCGGAGAGACTTCGTAAAGTTCATCTCGGCGATTCTCCTTGTGCGCGCCCCACTTGCGACAGACGTGCCCGACGCGGCGTGAGTGATTCCGGGGACTTAGCCCACCTGTCCCCGAAGGGCGACGCAGGAATTGCGCGGCCGGGGACACGGACGGAAAGAAATGCGCGCGCTTCAACGGGCCGGACGTTGGGCACACCCGCCGGTGGCCTCACCTGTGGCCGTCATCGGCGTCTGGCGGCCTGCATGACGCTCCGCGGATGGGGCGAAGCCAACCCGCGGGAGCACCGTCTGCCGAAGCCGATGTCAGACCGCTGGACTATGTGTCTCCGCGTCGCGATACTAAACGCGCTTTCAGGTGCGGAGGCCTTCCCTGGCCCCGCCGATCAGCGGAGGGATGGAAGATGGCGGTGAATCCAGAGAAGGAGAAGGCGATCGAGCTGGCCATGAGCGCGGTGGAGCGCCAGTTCGGGAAGGGCTCCATCATGCGGCTCGGCAAGGACGAGCCCCTGGTGCGGGACATCCAGGCCATCCCCACCGGCTCCATCTCTTTGGACATCGCGCTCGGGGTGGGCGGCGTGCCCAAGGGCCGGATCATCGAGATCTACGGGCCGGAGTCCTCCGGCAAGACCACCCTCTGTCTGCACGTGGTGGCGGAGGCCCAGAAGCGGGGCGGGGTGTGCGGCTACATCGACGCGGAGCACGCGTTGGACGTGGGCTACGCGCGCAAGCTCGGCGTGCGGACGGATGACCTGCTCCTGTCGCAGCCGGACACCGGCGAGCAGGCGCTGGAGATCGCCGAGATGCTGGTGCGGTCCGGCGCCATCGACGTGCTGGTGGTGGACTCGGTGGCGGCGCTGGTGCCCAAGGCGGAGCTCGAGGGCGAGATGGGTGACGCGCACATGGGCGTGCAGGCCCGCCTGATGAGCCAGGCGCTCCGGAAGCTGACCGGCACCATCAGCAAGAGCCAGACGTGCGTGATCTTCATCAACCAGATCCGCATGAAGATCGGCGTGATGTTCGGCAACCCGGAGACGACCACCGGCGGCAACGCCCTGAAGTTCTACGCCTCGCAGCGGATGGACATCCGCCGGATCGGGGCGATCAAGAACGGCGATCAGGTGGTGGGCAGCCGGACCCGGGTGAAGGTGGTGAAGAACAAGGTCGCGCCTCCCTTCAAGGAGGTGGAGTTCGACATCATGTACGGCACCGGGATCAGCCGGGAGGGAGACCTGATCGACCTCGGGGCGCAGGAGAACATCGTCGAGAAGAGCGGCGCCTGGTACTCGTTCAAGGGCGAGCGGATCGGCCAGGGGCGTGAGAACGCCAAGCAGTACCTCCTGGAGCACCCGGAGATCTCGAAGCAGATCGAGGCCTTGCTGCTGGAGAAGTTCGGCGTGAACAAGTCTCCGGTCCAGGCCGTGCCCGCGCCGGAGGCCGAGGCCCCCGCGGACGAGAAGCGGCCGAAGGTGAAGGCCGTCAAGTAGCGCGCCGGCGGGCAACGAACCCGTTGAAACCTCCCCGCCCCGGCGATAGCGCGGGGGCGAAAGGGAGGTCGACATGAGGACTCGTCTCGGGCTGGGGCTGGCGGTGCTGGCCGCATCGTCCATCGCGTTCGCGCAGGGACAGGGGCAGGGACAGGCGGGGGCGAAGAAGCCCCCGTCGAAGACCACGGTCACCTGGTGGGGCCACGCCGCCTTCGTGGTGGAGACGCCGGGCGGAGCGCGCATCGCCATCGACCCCTGGCTGAAGAACCCCAGCGCGCCGAAGGACGCCAGGCCGCCCAGCGCGCTGGACGCCATCCTCGTGACCCACGGCCACTCGGACCACCTGGGGGACGCGCAGGCCCTGTCGAAGCAGACCGGCGCGCCCATCTACGGCGCCTTCGAGCTGATTGGGCTGGTGGGCGGGGAGAAGGACGTAGGCGGCAACGTGGGCGGCACGTTCAAGGTGAAGGACGTGACCATCCACCTGGTGGAGGCGGTGCACTCGAGCAGCGTGGGCGAGGACCCGAAGCAGGGGCTGAAGCCCGGCGGCCCGGCGATGGGCTACGTGCTGCAGGTGGACAACGGGCCCACGCTCTACCACGCGGGGGACACGGACGTGTTCGCGTCGATGGAGCTCATCGGCACGCGCTTCCGGCCCACGGTGGCGATGCTGCCCATCGGCGGGCACTTCACCATGGGCCCCGAGGGCGCGGCGCTGGCGGCCCGGATGCTGAAGGTGAGGACGGTGATCCCCATGCACTACGGCACCTTCCCCCTGCTGACCGGGACGCCGCAGGAGCTGGAGAAGATGTTGAAGAAGGAGAAGGCGGCGGCGCGCGTCCGCACCCTGAAGCCGGGCGAGTCGGCGGAGCTCTGAGCGAAGGATGAAGTCTCCGAGGTCCGGCTGGATGGGGTTGATGCTGCAGTCCGTCCAGGCCGGGCTGGAGAAGAACTTCGCGCGCATTTGGCAGGAGGTGCGGGAGACCGGGGAGCTGTCGGTGCTGCTCGGGCGCATCGTGCGAGGGCAGAAGCTCAGCCGGGACGAGCGGCGGCAGATGACCGAGCAGCTCAAGGACCTCGCGCGCGTGGTCCCGGCGATCGCCATCTTCTCCGCGCCGGGCGGCGTGTTCCTCCTCATCGTCCTGGCGCGCTTCCTCCCGTTCTCGCTGTTGCCCAGCGCGTTCCGGGAGCCCGGGCCGGGCGAGGCCACGGGCCCCGAGCACGCCGCCTCGATCACGGAGCCCGCGCCCGCGCCCGCGCCCGGCGGCGAGGGCGAGGAGGAGACAGATCCATCGACAGGCCGTGCTTCGGGCGCGGCCTGAGCAGCGTCATCACGTAGGCGGTTGGACCAGGCCCACGCCGGCGGTGGGCGATGCGCGCGGGCGCGGTCCTGACCGATGCCCTCCCCGAGGTCACGCGCAGCGGTCGAAGCGCTCCTCGCGATGCCACGCGAGGGCATCGGGATCCGGGGCGAAGCGTTCGGGGAGTCGGAGCACCTCTCCCTCGTAGTCGAGGATCGCGCGCGCGCGTTTTCCCTCGGCCCGGAGGCGGGGAGAGACGGTCAGCCGGTGCGCCTCGTCGAAGGTGATGAGGCCCCGGTCGAACGCCTTGTCGAGCAGCGCGTCGAGGAGCAGGCCGTTCCGCGGATCCGCGCGGCGGCGCTCGTCCTTCGCCCAGGGGAGGATGTGGCTGGCCACGAGCAGCTCGGGCTCGGCGAGGCCGGTGACCGCGCAGCTCCCTCCGTAGCTCGACAGCAGCGCGTCGCGGAAGAAGCGCTGCACGAGGCGGACGCGGACGGTGCGCTCCGCCTCGGTCGCGCGCATGACCGTGAGGTCCCCATCGATGGGCCGAACGTGAGGCGCGATGGAGGGAAGTTGCCGGGTCCACGCCACGCTGGCCTCCTCGGCCACGCGGGTGGGGTTGTGGGTGAAGGCGTCCCAGAGCGCGCGGTCGGCGCGGCTGACATTGGAGAGGCCGGCGCGTCCGGACGCGACCATGAGCGGATCGAGGCTCGCGAAGTTGCAGGCCTTCATCGCCAGCGCGCCCGGGGTCCGCCCGATGCGCGGGGCCATCTCGACGATCGTCGGGTTCCGCATGTGGAGCCGGCCGAAGGGCTCGGTGCAGTAGAGCCAGAACGCGACGAGCAGCTCGTCATCGGTCCATGGGCGACGTGTGACGGGGAGCGGCACCGCGCCAGGCTACCGCAGACGCGACGTCCGGCCGCGGCAACGCAACGCACGCCAGCGCAGGAGCCATGGCCCCGCGTGCGGAGGCGGATGCGCCGGTCGTTCGGCACGCTCCCTCGTCGGCCGCGCGCGGTCGGTCTCCCCTCTGCGCGGGGACGCAGCATCGCTCCAGATGGACCGCGACGACGAACCGGTCGAGCGGACCTCTTCGGCGCCGCGCAGGAGGGTGTGTCCGCGTGGCCGCAGGACGCTCGTCGGTGTGTCCGCCCTGACCCGGCCGGGGGTTGTGCCGCGACCGCCTCGCAGCGGCGAACGACTCGGGCGCTCGCGGGCCTGAAGTGCGTGTCGGGCTCGCCAGTGCCTCGCGGCGTCGAGCAACCCGCCCGCGCGCGCCTTGTGCCGGCCACTGCGGCGGCGGATGGTGGCGCCACGCGGCATGGGCCTTGAACTGGTCCCCCGCGATCCCCTCCAACCGCTGCCCCCGAGACACGACCATGTTCCGCACGCCCTCCGTCGCCCTCCCGCTGGCCGCGCTCGTCCTGATGGCGATCGCCTGCGAGTCCCGTCCTCCCGATCCGGCCTCCCACGCTGCGGCCTCGCACGTCCCGGTCAGCAGCAGCGGGAACGACCGGATCGCCGGCGCGACTGGAGGCCCCACCAGCCCCGGTGGCGACTCCGCGTCCAGCCCGTCCGTCCCTGCGCGTTCGGCGCTGCGGACCCGCGCGCAGCTCTCCCTGCTCGGGGACACGGACGGGGTGCCGAGGGGCGTGCAGGTCACGCTCGACCAGCCCATCGCGCGGGCCGAGGCCGATGGCCCGGAGCCCCGTCCGGGGACGCGGCTGCGCTTCCAGCCGGAGGTGCCGGGGAAGCTCGAGGCCGTCTCCGACTCGGAGCTGGTCTTCCTTCCCTCGCGCCCCTTCGCGCACGGGCAGCGCTACACGGCGCGGCTGGAGGTGTTGGACACGCCGGAGGGGCCGATCCGCACCCCGCAGGGCGACGTGGAACTCTCCTTCACCCCGCCTCCCTTCCGCTTCGCCGGCGCGAACCTCGAGCGCATCGATTACGGCCAGCGGGATCTGGTGATGAAGGTGCGCTTCACGGGCCCTGTGGACGGCAAGTCGCTGGCGCAGGCGATCTCGGTGGAGCTCGACGGAAAGCCGCGGAAGGACGCGGTGGCCACGCTCTCCAGCGCCACGAACGGCGAGGCCACGGTCCATCTCCGCCGCGACCTGCGCCCCGGCGCCACGGTGAAGCTCGCCCTGCACGCGGACACCCTGCGCTCCCTCCACGACAAGGACCTGCGCGCGCCCGCGGCCGAGGCCCGCTTCACCCTCCCCGAAGGCAAGCCGGTCCAGGTGCTGGCGGTGCAGCTCGTGGAGGGGGACACGGGCTTCTACTTCGACGTGGTCTGCCGGGACGAGGCCGCCGGTGGCCGCCGCTATCACTGGAGCCGGACCTCGAGCTGGAGCGGCTACACCTCGAAGCGTTGTCAGCTCACCGAGGAGGACGCGCAGCGGTTCATCCGCACCGAGCCCCGCGTCCCGGTCCAGGTCGTCTCCGGCACGGCCGGCTTCCGGGTGCTGGGCGACTTCAAGCGCGGCGCGCTCACCCTGCACGTGGACGCGGGGGCGACGACGGTGGACGGCGGGGTGGTGATGACGGGCTCCTCGCACGAGGTCACGGTCCCGGCGCGCTCGGCCAGGCTCCGCTTCGTCTCCACCGGCCGCTACCTCCCGCGCGGCGCGTGGCGGAACGTGGGCGTGCAGCACATGAACACCGACGAGGTCCAGGTGTCGGTGCGGCAGATCCCTCCCGAGAACCTCGTCTTCTGGCTCTCGCAGCAGGACACCGAGACGGCGGACGCGCGCACCTCCGACTTCATCGTCTCGAAGAAGGTGAACCTCTCCGGCGCGCCCGACACGCAGGGGACGAGCTTCGTCGACCTCGGCGCCATGCTCCCGCCTTCCGCGCGCGGGGTGATGGAGGTCACGCTCACCGGTGGCGGCGCCAGCGCGGTCTCGCGGCTGCTGCTCACCGACATGTCGCTCATCGCCAAGAAGTCCGCCGCGCCCGCCGACGCGCCCTCCCGGCACGACGTCTCGGTGTGGGCGGTAGGCATCCGGAGCACGCAGCCCATCGACGGCGTCGAGCTGCAGCTCAAGCGGATGAGCGGCAAGACGGTGGCGACCTGCACCACGGACAAGGGCGGCCACTGCCGCCTCCAGGTGCCCGAGAGCCCGAACGATCCCGATCCCTCCCATCCCTTCGCGATCCTCGCGCGGAAGGGGGACGACCTCACCTACCTGCGCTACGCGGACCTGCGGACCGAGACCTCGGACTTCGACGTGGTGGGGGAGCCGTACCGCTCGGAGCGGGTCTACCGTGCAGCGATCTGGAGCGACCGCGGCGTGTACCGCCCGGGCGAGACGGCGCGCCTCGCCGCGATCCTGCGCGACCGCGCCGACGCAGCGCCGAAGGCGGGCCTCCCGGTGGAGCTGAAGCTCATCGACCCGCGGGAGAAGGTGGTGCGCAAGCTCCAGCTCCAGACCAACGAGGCGGGGATGCTGGAGACCGGGCTCCCCTTCGCGGCGTTCGCGGAGACGGGGCGCTACCGGGTGGAGCTGGAGGTGGGGAAGAACGCGGTGGGCCGCTACAGCTTCAACGTGGAGGAGTTCGTCCCCGAGCGGATGAAGGTCGAGGCGAAGTCCGCGCAGGACGCGCTGGCGTTCACGGACGTGGCGAAGGTGGCGGTGGGGGCGCAGTACCTCTTCGGCGGCTCGGCGGAGGGCGCGCGGGTACACGCGGCGTGTCGCATCGAGCCCTCGCTCTTCAAGCCGAAGGAGAAGGAGAACGGCCAGTACCACTTCGGGGTCTACACGCCGCAGAAGGCGCCGAAGCCGATCACGCTGGGCGAGGTGGAGGGCGCGCTGGACGGCAAGGGCCAGGCGCTGATCGAGTGCCCGCCTTTGCAGGGCGGGGCGCAGTTCGCGGGGATGGGGCGGCTGCACGCGCAGGTGGCGGTGTTCGAGGCGGGCAGCGGCCGCTCCACGCGCGCGGAGGCGACGGCGCCGGTGCACCCCGAGCGCTTCTACCTGGGGCTGCTCTCGGATCGTCCGACCTTCGAGGCGAACCAGAAGCTGACGGTGAAGGGCGTGGTGGTGGACTGGGAGGGCAAGCGGCTCTCCGCGGCAGCCAACGGCGCCCCCTCCGAGGTCGAGGTGGAGCTGGTCCGGATGGAGTCCGAGTACGGCTACTTCTGGGACGAGGAGATGGAGGGTGAGCGCTACCAGCGGCACCTGCGCCCGGTGACCGAAGGCCGCTTCACGGTGCCGGTGAAGGACGGGCGCTTCGAGCTCTCGGCCGAGCCGCGCGGCCACAGCGCGGGCTTCGTCGTCCGGGTGCGAGCGGGCAACGCGCGGACGGATCTCTTCCTCGGGTCCACGCGGGGCGATTGGTGGTGGGACTACGGCCAGGCGCAGGTGGACCAGACGCCGAAGCCGCTCAAGGCGACGCAGCTCGACGTCGCGCTCCCGTCCGAGCTGGAGGTCGGCAAGCCGGCGACGGTGAAGGTGAAGGCGCCGTTCAAGGGCCGGATGCTGTTCACGGTGGAGACGGACCGGGTGGTCTCGCACGGGTGGGTGGAGGCGCAGGCGGGCGAGGTGTCGTGGACCTTCACGCCCTCCGAGTTCTTCCCCAACGTCTACGTGAGCGCGTTCCTGGTGAAGGACCCGCACCTCGAGTCGAAGGACAGCTTCCTCCCGGACCGCGCGTTCGGGGTGAGCAGCGCGAAGCTGTCGCCCACCGCGTTCACCCAGGCGCTGACCCTCTCCGCGCCGGAGGAGGTGCGCAGCAACGGGAAGCTGGAGGTGAAGCTCGACTTCAACGTTGGCGGTCAAAAGCTCGAGGGCCCCACCTGGGCGACGGTGGCGGTGGTGGACGAGGGCATCCTCTCGCTGACCGGCTTCCGGTCGCCGGATCCGTTCGAGGCGATCTTCACCCGCCGCGCGCTGGGGGTGGAGACGTACGAGACGCTGGGCTGGACGCTCCTGATGCCGCCTTCGGGGAACACGCGGCGGACCGGCGGCGACGAGGACGACTCACAGGGCGCGGGCCTGGACCGGGTGCAGCCGGTGAAGCCGGTGGCCTTGTGGAGCGGGCTCATCCAGGTCCCGGCGGACGGGGTGCTCACCGTGCCGTTCGAGCTGCCGCAGTACCGCGGGAAGCTGCGGGTGATGGCGGTGGCGGCGGGCCCGAAGCGGATGGCGCGCGCGAGCACGAACGTCGTCGTGAAGGACCCGCTGGTCCTGCAGACCACGCTGCCGCGCTTCGCGATCCACGGCGACGTGATGCAGATCCCCGTCTTCGTCACCAACCTCTCCGGCGCGCCCCAGAACATCCGGGTCTCGCTCTCGGCCGAGCCGATCCTCTCCGGCGGCGCGCTCGCGTTCACGGAGGCGAAGACGCCCCCTCCGCTCGAGTTCCTCGGCAAGCCGGAGGGCACCCTCCAGCTCCCGCACGGGAAGAGTGGGACGCTGGTGTTCCAGGCGCGGGCGGCGCTGACGGTGGGGGCGGCGAAGCTGAAG
>CAZCWA010000136.1:0-11187 GCA_964502265.1 uncultured Myxococcaceae bacterium
CGGGTCAGGGAAGCGTCAGGTCCAGCAGCGGGGTCTCGCCGCCGATCTCCTCCGCCACTTCCCGGTAGCTCGGGTCCTGCCAGCCCACCGCCGCCCAGCGGAGCACGGGGTGGAGCATGGAGGCGCGGAACTCGGTGGTCTGCTCGTGCGGGAACTCCTCCTCTTCGGTCGCGAAGGGGATGAGATAGTCCACCCCGCTGCGGAGCGAGCGCCCCGCCGAGTTGGTGAAGTTCCACACGTCTTCGCCCACCCGCTCGCCCAGATACGCCATGTGCATGTAGGCCATCAGGTTGAAGATGCTGTAGTCCCAGGCGCGGGTCCGGGCGGTCTCACGCGGCTGCTCACCGTCGAGCTCGAACTGCCCACCGATGCCCAGCTTCCCGTCGACGATCGTCTCCTTCGCCGTTTCGGTGTCACCGAGGTAGATGGCCAGCGCGGCGACCTGCACCCGGTACCAGGTCTCCTGGTTGTTCCCCCGGTTCGACTGCGCGCGGCCCTTCTCGCTCGTGGTCAGCCACTCGAGATAGTCGCGCATCCACTGCCGGAAGGCCTCGTCGTCCTCGGACGTCCACGCGGCCGAACCCTGCAGCAGCGTCACGCCGTCGATGATGGTGGGCAGAAAGCGGCTCTCGATGATCCCGGCGGAGCGTCCATCGGCCACGCCGGGGATGCCCTGCGCGAACTCGAGGTGCGGGGTCATCCGCGTCTCCTCGTCGAGGAACCAGACCCGCACGAAACGCGCCGCGGTCTCTGCGTAGGTCTCGCCGCCGGTGAAGTAGTACGCGAGCCCGAGCGAGGTCACCGCGCGGGAGAGGGTCTGGAGGTTCTCGCGGTCCGTGATCCCGTCGATCTCCGGGTTCCGGTCGCCATCGCGGCGGACGTACGGAAGCCCGTCGGAGGAGGAGGGGTCCGGCCACCAGTAGGGCGCCTGGCTCATGTAGTCGTGCTTGTCGCCGCTGGCAGGTTCCCGGTCCTTGTCCATCACCGACACCGCCTCCATCAGCAGCGCCCGGTCTGCGCTCTGCTGAATCGACCGGAGGGAATCGGCGTACCGCGGCTCGCCGCGCTGCAGGCTCTCGCGCACCCCAAGGACGTGGGGCCCGTGCGCCATCAGGAGATCCGGAGGCGCCGCCGGATCGGGCGCGGGTTGTTCGTCCGGGTCACCCTCCGACTTGCTGCAGGCCATCATCAGGAGGCCGCAGGCGGCGGAGACGGCAAGAACACGCTTCAGGGTGCGATCGGCGCAGCGCATGAATCTCCTCCAGGAACAAACCGGGACGACTCCGGCGGCGGCGCTTCGATGAGGAGCGCCACCGCCGGTCTGCTGTGTCGTTCTTCGAGCGGGCGCCTACGGCCCGTCGAAGGTCAGGTTCACGGTCTGCACCAGCGGCGTCTCGGCGGAGGACGTGCCCACGTGGATGCCGTAGTCACCCGAGGCCGTCTCCCACCTGCCACGGCCCCAGCCCGGAACCGGCTCGTCGTTCTCCGGGATCCAGTAGGACAGCGGGTGGTTCGACGCATCCGAGTCGATGGTGACGGTCACCTCGCGGCTCTCGCCCGGCGCCAGGCGCACCTTCTCGAAGCCCACCAGCCGCTTCGACGGCTGACCCGCGGCAGGCGGCAGGCTCACGTAGACCTGCGAGGCCTCGGCGCCCTCACGGTCACCGGTGTTGGTGAGGGTGTAGGTGACGGTCAGCACCGCCTTGCGCGTCTGGGCATCCACGGTGGGCGTGACCGACAGGCCGCTGTACTCGAACGTGGTGTACGAGAGCCCGAAGCCGAAGGGGAACGTCGGCGTCACCCCGTTCGCCTCGTACCAGCGGTAGCCCATCTCCAGGCCCTCGGTGTACTGCGCCGAGAAGCGCGGATCCTCCAGCCAGAACGGCGGCTCCACCCAGGCGCCGGGGAACTGGTCGGTGGTGGCGAACGCCGCCTCGCGCTCGGAGTTGCCGAAGGTCATCGGCAGCTTGCCGGAGGGGTTCACGACGCCGAAGAGCACCCGCGCCACCGCGTTGCCGTCCTCCTGCCCCGGGTGCCAGGCCTGGACCAGCGCCCGCACCGTGCCCAGCCACGGCATCAGCACCATGCCCTCGGTCTTGAGCACCACCACCAGCTTCTCGGGGACGCCCGGCTCGGCCATCAGCGCGGCGAGCAGCGCCTCCTGGTCCGTCTGGGGCTCCACGTCCTCGTCTTCCGGGTCCGGCTCCGGGTGCGGGGGCAGCTCGTACTCGCCCGGCTCCAGCTCGTCGTAGGCGCAGAAGCCCGGGTCCGCCGGCGGAATGACCGGGAAGCCCAGCGTCTCGCGGTCGCAGAACTCGTGCGGGTTGTCGCCGACCATCACGATCACCACGTCCGACTCCCGGGCCAGCGCGAGCGCCTCGTCGATGCCGGCCTGGCCTCCCGCGGCGCTCTCGTACTCCACCGTGGCCGACCCGCCGAGCGAGGCGATCGTCGCCTCCAGGCCCTCCTTCGGCGACACCCGGTAGGGCGCGACCACGCTCTCGTTGTCACCGCGCGTGGACCGCGGCGGCAGCTTCGCCTGCCCGGCGAACCACTCCGCGCCCAGCAGCGCGATCGACGACACGCCCTGCGCGTCCAGGGGCAGCATGCCGCCCTCGTTCTTGAGCAGGACGATGCCCTCCTCCGCGATCTCGCGCGCCAGCAGGCCGTGCGCGGCGAAGTCCGGGGTGCCCCCGTAGAGCGCGTCGAAGTCGGTGTCGAAGTGGCCGAACTTGAACATCTGGACGTAGCGGCGCCGCAGCATCTGGTCGATGTCCGCCTCGGTGATGCTGCCGTTGTCGAGCGCGGCGCGGATGCCCTCGCTGCCCGGGTTGCCCGGCTGCCCCTCCTCCGGCTCGAGCGAGTAGTGCAGCGGGGTGATGTGCGAGAGCTCCCAGTCCACGCCGGCCTTGATGGAGGGCGCCAGGTCGTGCACCGCGCGGCGGTCCGTCATCACGTAGCCGCCGAAGCCCCACCGCTCGCGCAGCGTCGTCTTGAGCAGGTCCTCGCTCGAGCAGGCGGAGATGCCGTTGATCTCCGGGAACGCGCACATGATGGACGCCGGATCCGCGTCCCTCACCGCCATCTCGAAGGGGATGAGGTACAGCTCGTGGAGCGCCCGGGGCGGAACCACCACCGCCATCTGACGGCGCATCGCCTCCTGCTCGTTGGCGACGAAGTGCTTCGCGTTGGCGTGGATGCCCTGCGACTGGATGCCGCGGATCTGCTCGCTCGCCATCACCCCCGAGAGGTAGGGATCCTCGCTCTGGTACTCGAAGTTGCGGCCGCCGTACGGGTGGCGGTGCAGGTTCATGCCCGGCGCGAGCAGGACCTGGTGCCCGTTGAGCCGCGCCTCGTTCCCCAGCGACTCACCCAGCCGGCGGTTCAGCTCCGGGTTGAAGGTGGCCGCGCTCGCGGGCGAGGAGGGGAAGCCGGTGGCGGTGGGCTCGTTGCCGCACGCGCCGCCGCGGATGCCGGTGCCGCCGTTGATCATGCGCACCGTCGGAATGCCCAGCTCCGGGATGCCCTGGATGTGCCGCGCGATGGGCGTGAACTCGCAGCCCTCCGGGCGGTTCTCGTCGTCTTCCGCCGGACGGGTGTCGTTGGAGATCTGCTGGACCTTCTGCTCCAGCGTCATCTGCGCGATCAGCGCGTTCGCGCGCTCCTCGAACTCCTGGTTGGACTGCGTGGGATCCGGACGCGGATCCGCATCGCCGTTCCCATTGTTGCCGTTGTTGTTGTTGTTGTTGCGGCACCCGCCGAGGGCCACCAGCCCCACGACCACCATCGCCCCCAGGTACTTCAGCCTGTGTGACACTTGTCCTCCTTTGACGTTGTCCGACGTGTGAGTGGATGAATCAGGCGGCGATCAGGGAGCGCCTGCCGCCGCGCGCACCGAGAGGGTGGAGACGATCGCGTCGCCCGCGGTGGGCGTGAACGCGAGCGTCAGCAGCCCGCCGCTCACGTCCACGGTGAAGGTCCGGGTGATCACCGTGAGCGGCGCGCCGGCCTCCGCGAGCACGTCGAAGCCGGTGAGGAGCACCTCCCCGTTGGCCGTGACGTCGAACACGCGGCCGCCGGCGGAAGCGCCCGTGTCGGGCTCCATGAAGCCCAGCGTGAGGTCGTAGCGACCATCCGCCAGCGGCAGCTCGTAGGTGAAGGTCCCGCGGCGGAAGTACTTGTACAGGCGCGGATCCGCCGTCCCCACGATGTCCTCGGGCGGCCCGCCCGCCGGCGTCCCGCTCCGGTAGTACTCGCCGACGCCCTCGGTGAAGAAGTGATCGGACCCGAAGCGCTGCCCGTCCGACGACATCAGGCCGGAGTAGAGATCCCCCGCGGAGATGTTCAGGTCCGCCGAGGCCACGTTCCAATCCGCAGAGTCCTCCACGGCCTCGCCGCCGTGATCACCCCGAACCACCACGCGGTTGGCGCCCAGGCCGAGCGGCACGTTCCGGAAGACGCAGGTCCGCAGCTCGCAGTCGGCGGCGTTCATCGTGCCCACCACCGCGTCGTTCACCCGCAGCTCCACCGAGGCCGCGTTCGAGTACACCCTCACGTCCGCCATGGGATAGGCGCGCTCCGTGTAGCGCTTGCCCACCAGGTGCGTGACCGGCGTCTCGGTCCAGTTGGCCTTGTAGAAGAAGAAGGCGTCCTTCCGGGTCTGCCGATCGAAGGTGACGAGCCCCTTGGTGTTGACGCCCCGGACGTCGCCCTCGTTGCGGTGTCCGGAGCCGAAGTCGAACAGGTTCCAGATGAACGTCCCCCACAGGTACGGGCGGGTGCCGAAGAGCCTCACGTTCTGCTCGTGCACGTAGCCCTGGTACTCCTCGGGCTGGAACGAGGTCTCGCCCTCGGGCGCGCTCCGCACCTCCGGCGGTCCACCTTCCGGGTTGTCGGTGTGATGGGTGAGCGCCGCGCCCGCGCCGTACTCGGAGACGGACAGCGGGACCTGCGGGAACTCGGTGCGGAAGCGATCGAGCAGTGGCCCGAACTCGTCGATGTTCTGCGCGTACCACCAGTAGTAGCGGTTGGTGCCGATCACGTCGGCCTCGCCCACCGTGACGAACGGAAGCTCGCCGCCGCCCACCGCCGAACCGCCGAAGGAGAACTCCGCGTTGGCGGTCAGGCGGGTGGGATCCTCCTCCTTCGCCACCTCGTGCAGCCGCTGCAGGTACGGGGTGACGTTGTCCACCGCAGGCGAGCCGGGAGGACAGAAGATCTGCCCGCCCTCGGTCTCGTTGCCGATGCCCCACAGCGCGATGCCCGCGTGGTTGTACTGCTGCCGGATCGTCTCCCGGAGCTGCAGCGCCGCGTTGTCCAGGAAGTCCGCGGTGGGCTGGGCATCGGTACACCCCTCGGGGACCGTGCGCAGCCCGTTGGGGCTCTCGGCCCAAAGCACCAGCCCCAGCTCGCTCAGGCGCTGCAACGGGAAGCGGCCGAAGGGGTAGTGGCCCAGGCGGACCGCGTTCGCGCCCATCTCGCGCACGAAGGAGAAGGACAGCTCGAAGTCCTCGTCGGTGACCGCCCAGCCCTTGCCGAGGAAGTCCTGGTGGATGGCCACGCCGCGGAGGTCCATCTGCCGGCCGTTGAGGAAGAAGCCCTCCTCGGGATCGATGCGGAACTCGCGGATGCCGAAGTGCTGCACCACGCGGTCGACCACGTTGCCCTCGCCATCCCGCAGGTCGGCGACCAGCCGGTAGAGGTACGGGTCCTCCATGCCCTGCCACAGCCGCGGCGATGCGACCTCGATGTCTCCTGCGACCTCCGCGTCGCCGTTCGCGTCGAACTGCACCGGCAGGTCGATCCCGCCCGCCTCCTCCCCCTCGCGGTCGACGAGGTACAGCCGGGTGGTGAAGGTCCCGCCTGCGCCTGCGGCGTTGCTCAGCTTCGCGCGGGCGCTGACCGTGGCGCTCCCTTCGGAGATGGCGCGCGTGCTCCCGTACACGCCGGGCCCGCCCAGATCGTCGAGCGCGATGTGCGCTCCCTGCGCCGTGGAGACGAGCGCCACGTGGCGGTAGAGGCCGCCGGAGACGTTGAAGTCTCCGCCCAGGGGATCGATGGCGGTGATGTCGTCCGGCGCTGAAGGCGCGGAGTTGTCCACCTTGATGAGCAGGACGTTGTTGCCCGTGTCCGAGAGGCCGTCGGTGATGTCGAAGCGGAACTGCGTGAACCCGCCCCGGTGCTGACCGAGGTGCGCCCCGTTCAGCCAGACGTCCGCCACCAGGCTGGCGGCGCCGACCTCCAGCCAGTGGCGCTGGCCTTCGGTGGGAGAGGGAAACTCCAGCCGGTACCAGCCGAGCCCGCGCTCATAGCCACCCGCGTCCAGGCTCGCAGCGTCCTCCGCGTTCCAGGTGTGGGGGAGGGTGACGGTGTCCCATCCATCCACCGGCGCGACCAGCGCGTCCTCGTTGGAGAGGGTGTCGTCCCGGTTGAAGCGCCAGCCCTCCATCAACGGCTGGGTCCTTCGCACCTCGGGGAGTTCGACCTCGGGCGGGGTCTCCTCTCCGTTCGAGGGTCCCTGGCCCGGAGGCCCTTCATCGGAAGACTTGCACCCCCACAACGCAAGGCCCGCGGCCAGCGCGACAGCCAGACAGGTGCCTCTGTTGCTCCGCATTCCTGCTCCTCTCAGCTCACGACGGTCGGGAAGGGCCTGAAGGTGCGCGCTCTGCCCGGGTTGGCACCCCCGACCCAGGGGGCTAGCTGAGTGCCCACGCGCGGCCTTCTCCGTAGGAAGGCGGACTCATCGATTGACGAACTGCTCGCCGTGTGGCTCGCGTCTGAGAAGGTCCAAGGCGATGTCACCGGATCGGGTTCAGCCGAAGCGCACCACGTTCATCGTCCTGACCCTGGTGATGTGCGGGGTGGCGGTGGCCGTCACTGGATGCACCCGTCCGGACGCGCTCGACGCACCGTGGACGGAGGAGGAGCGCGCGCTCATCTCCACCCTGATCCTGCCGGAGCGCGTGCGGCCGCTGCCTTCGCCCCGCAACCCGGTGGCGGACGATCCGCGGGCGGCGGCGTTGGGGCGGGCGCTCTTCTTCGACGTGAGGTTGAGCGAAGACGGCAACCGCGCGTGCGCCACCTGCCACCTCCCCGAGCGCTATCTCCAGGACGCGCAGCGCCGCGCCCTCGGCGCGAGCGGCCGCCCGATGGTGCGCAACACGCCTTCGGTGATCGGCGCCGCTGCCTCGAGCTTCGTCACCTGGGACGGCCGGCGGGACAGCCTGTGGGCGCAGGCGCTGGGGCCGCTGGAGGATCCGGAGGAGCTCGGGGCCACGCGGACCGGGCTCGCGCGAAGCATCGCCGCCCACCACCGCGGTGCATGGGAAGAGGTCTTCGGCGCGCTGCCTCCACTCGAGGACACGGAGAGGTTCCCCCCGCGCGCCACGCCCGTCGGCGGACCCGAACGTGCGCGGGAGCAGGCGGCGTGGGCGGGGATGCGGGAGGAGGATCGCCGCTCGGTGGAGGAGGTCCTGCTCAACGTGGCGCGCGCGCTGGAGGCGTGGCAGCGGACCCTGATGCCCAGGCCCTCGTCGTTCGACGCGTACGCCCGGGCGCTGCTCGCGGGAGATCCGGAGGGCGGCCACCACCTCTCGCCCGGGGCGCGGCGGGGGCTGCGCCTCTTCATCGGCCAGGGCGGCTGCATCGAGTGCCACCGCGGCCCGCTCCTCACCGACGGCCAGTTCCACAACCTCGGGGTGCCCCGTGCGGCGGGGCTGGCTCAGGTGGACGAGGGCCGGCGTGTGGGCGCGCGTGCGGTGAAGCGGGACCCGCATCGCTGCGCGACGTGTGACGAGGTGGCGCTGCTCGACGAGGACTTCGAGGACTTCGCCGGCGCTTTCCGCACGCCCTCGCTCCGCAACGTGGCGGAGACCGGGCCGTACATGCACGCGGGACAACTGCTCACGCTCGAGGACGTGGTCGAGTTCTACAAGCGCCTCCCGGGGCAGGCGCAGGTGGGGCACCGGGACGTGCGGCTGAAGCGGCTGGGGTCGACCTTCCCCACCCGGGACCTCGTCCTCTTCCTCCGCGCGCTCACCGGACCTCTCCCCGAAGGTGCAACGCCCCCGGACGCCCACGCAGGCCGCTGATCCGGCGTCACTCCGCTTCTTCGGGAGGTGCCTTGTCCTCGCGGGTGGGCTGGCCTGCGCCCTCGAGCACGCCCTCCTCGGGACCGCCCTGGTGCGCATCCTCCGGCACCTCGCGGGCGGCGGCGGGCCGGGCGTCGCCGAACGGAGAACGGACCGGCTGGCCTCCATAGAAGTGGGACTCGGTCTCGCGGGGGCAGCCCAGCAGCACGCCCGAGAGCAACACCCCCAACGCCACCGCACGCGGGGTTAACGCGTGTAAACCCCTGATCTCGTCGCGCCTCATCCGCGCAGAGATGCGCACCCTCACCCGGTGACGCACTGGCCGTCGTCCAACACATCGAAGCGCCCGCCCGCCGGCCCGGGTCGGTCATCGGACCGTGCCGCCGCGGACAGGTTGTCGCGCACGGCCCGTTCCGTAACGTCCGGCGCATGGCGTCCTCCAGCAGGGGCAACGGCAGCGGCAATCCCTTCTCCCCGTGGCGCTGGCCACTCCTCCGGCAGCTCCGGGACCGGGACCTCGCCGGGCTCGGGCGCACCGCGTACTCGCCGCGCACCGAGTCGTTGAAGGCGCGCACGGCCGTCGCCGATCGGGCCGTGCCTTCGATCTGCCCGTACTGCGCGGTGGGCTGCGGGCAGCTCGTGCACGTGAAGGACGAGAAGATCGTCAACATCGAGGGCGATCCCGCCTCGCCGATCAGCGGGGGCACGCTCTGCCCGAAGGGGAGCGCGAGCTTCCAGCTCGTCACCGGCTCCCACCGGGAGAAGCACGTCCTCTACCGGCGTCCGCGCGGCACGCGGTGGGAGCGGATCCCGCTGGAGCGGGCGATGGACATGGTCGCCCAGCGCGTGCACGACACCCGGGAGGAGACGTGGCGCGAGCGGGACCCGGAAGGGAACCTCACCCGCCACACCCTGGGCATGGCGCACCTCGGCGGCGCCACCCTGGACAACGAGGAGAACTACCTCCTCAAGAAGCTCTACACCGCGCTGGGGATCGTCCAGGTCGAGAACCAGGCACGGATATGACACTCCTCCACGGTCCCCGGTCTGGGGATCTCCTTCGGCCGCGGCGGGGCGACGACGTCCCAGCAGGATCTGGCCAACAGCGACTGCATCGTCATCCAGGGCTCGAACATGGCCGAGTGCCACCCGGTCGGCTTCCGCTTCGTGATGGAGGCGAAGAAGCGCGGCGCGACGATCATCCACATCGATCCCCGCTACACCCGCACCAGCGCGCTGGCGGATCTCTTCGTCCCCATCCGCGCCGGCTCGGACATCGCCTTCCTCGGCGGGCTCATCCGGCACGTGCTGGAGAACGGGCTCTACTTCCGCGAGTACGTCGCCGAGTACACCAACGCCTCCTTCCTCGTGCGCGAGGACTTCCAGGACACGGATGAGCTCGACGGGCTCTTCAGCGGCTGGGACCCGGAGCGCGCGCACTACGAGATCGCCTCCTGGCAGTACGAAGGTGCGGGCTCCGTCCCCGCCGCCGGGCACAAGGAGACCTTCGCCGAGCAGCACGACGACGATGCGGCGCCGCACGGCTCGGAGCTGCACCAGGTGCCGCGGGACATGACGCTGCAGCACCCGCGCTGCGTGCTCCAGGTCCTCCGCCGCCACTTCGCCCGCTACACGCCGCAGATGGTCTCGCGCGTCTGCGGCGTCTCCGAAGCCCAGTTCCTGAAGGTGGCCGACGCGCTCTGCCGGAACAGCGGCCGCGAGCGCACCTCCGCCTTCTGCTACTCGGTGGGCTGGACGCAGCACTCGAAGGGCGTGCAGTACATCCGCGCCGCGTCGGTGCTGCAGCTTCTGCTCGGGAACATGGGCCGGCCCGGCGGCGGAATCATGGCGCTGCGCGGGCACGCTTCAATTCAGGGCTCCACCGACATCCCCACGCTCTTCGATCTGCTCCCCGGCTACCTGCGCATGCCGCGGGTGGGCCGCGCGGACGACATCAGGAAGTACGTGAACACCGTCACCTCCGCGACCGGTTGGTGGTCCGAATCGCCGAAGTACATCGTCTCGCTGCTCAAGGCCTGGTTCGGCGAGGAGGCCCAGCAGCACAACGACTGGTGCTTCGACTACCTGCCGAGGCTCACCGGAGACCACTCGCACATGCAGACGGTGGTGGACATGGCCGACGGCAAGGTGCCCGGCTACTTCGTCATCGGCGAGAACCCGGCGGTGGGCAGCGTGCACGGCGCGTTGCAGCGCAAGGGCCTGCGCGAGGCGAAGTGGGTGGTGGTGCGCGACCTCGTGCTCACCGAGAGCGCCGAGTTCTGGCGAACCGCTCCGGAGATCACCAGCGGGGCCATCAAGCCGGAGGAGATCGACACCGAGGTCTTCTTCTTCCCCGCCGCCTCGCACGTGGAGAAGGACGGCACCTTCACCAACACCCAGCGCCTGCTGCAGTGGCGGGAGAAGGCGGTGGAGCCGCCCGATGACGCGCGCAGCGAACTGCACTTCGTCTACCACCTGGGGCGCAGGCTGAAGACGCTCTACGCCCTCTCGAAGGACCCGAAGGACCGGCCCATCCAGGCGCTCACCTGGAGCTATCCGACCGAAGGCCCGCACGCGGATCCCTCGGCCGCCAGCGTGCTGCGGGAGATCAACGGCTACACGGTCGCGGACCAGACGCCGGTCGCCTCCTTCACCGAGCTGAAGGAGGACGGCTCCACCGCATGCGGCTGCTGGATCTACTCGGGCTGCTTCAAGGACGGGGTGAACCAGACCGCGCGGCGCAAGCCCGCCTGGGAGCAGGGCCCGGTGGCGCAGGAGTGGGGCTGGGCGTGGCCGGACAACCGGCGCCTGCTCTACAACCGCGCCTCGGCCGATCCGGAAGGCAGGCCCTGGTCCGAGCGGAAGAAGTACGTGTGGTGGGACGAAGCGGAGAAGAAGTGGACCGGGCTCGACACGCCGGACTTCATCGCCGACCGCCCACCGTCCTACCGGCCCTCGAAGGACGCGCGCGGCAAGGACACGATCGCCGGCAACGATCCCTTCATCATGCAGGCGGACGGGAAGGGCTGGCTCTTCGCGCCCTCCGGGCTGCTCGATGGCCCGCTGCCCACGCACTACGAGGCGCAGGAGTCGCCCT
>CAZCWA010000137.1:0-11178 GCA_964502265.1 uncultured Myxococcaceae bacterium
GTCGTCCTCGGTCTCGTAGTGGAAGCGGTAGAGCCCGGGCGGAAGGCTGCCGGCCCCGCTCGCTGCCTGCGCCTGTCCCTTCGCGTCGTGGGTGACCTCGCCCAGCGCGCGCTCGGCACCATCCGCCCACCGCGAGGCGATGACGTCGAGCCGAGACTCGCCGGCCCAACGGGGCCGCAGCTCATCGCCCGGCGTCACCACGCGAGGCTGGCCCTCTGGAAGCTCGGCGGGGAGCACGGAGCCGTCCTCTCGCTGCTCGCCCTCGAGCACCGGCACCTCCGCCGGCAGCGGCGCGCGCTCCGGCTGCACCACCTCCATGATCCGCCACCTGGCCTTGCCCGCCCGCGGGGTGCCGTTGAGATCCGTGCGCACCAGCTCGAAGGTGGGCGCCGTCTCCGGCGTGAAGAAGCGCTCGGTGGGCTCCACGCGCCCCTCCACCGAGATCCACCCGAGCCGGAAGACGCGCTCGGCGGTCCGCGTCTCGCCGCCCTCGTCGGTGACGTCGGCGCTGACGCGGAAGGACCAGGTGACGAGCTTCTCCTGCTCGGTCTTCGGCTCCTCGGCCTCGGGCGTGAAGGCCACCTTGAAGGCACCGTCCTCCTCCAGCGGGGAGGTCCCGGTGGCCACGACCTGCGCCTGCGTCCCCGGCGGCTGGAAGCCCCAGTGGCCCCACCACCACGGCCAGCGCGGCTCGCGCGTGACCCGCCAACGCACCTGGCCAGACGTCACCGGAAGGCCGAAGTAGTAGCGGGCCTCGCCTTGGAACTCGGCCGGCTTGTTCAGCCGCAGAGCGCTCTCGGGATCCTTCAGCTCGGCGGTGAAGGTGGGCCGCTTGTACTCCTCGACCCGGACGATCGCGTGGCCGCTGGGCTCCGTGCGCACGCTCCACTGCCCGAGCAGCCGTCCCGTGGGCAGCTCGAACTCGCCCGACGCGCTGCCGTACGCGTTCGTCCGCACCTTCTTCGACGCCACCTGCTGCCCGTTCGCGTCGTGCAGCGAGACCGTCACCTCCGCGCGCGGCAGCACCTCGTACGAGGCCCGCTCCTGCGTCCCGCTGAACGCGATCACCTTCCACTGCAGCGTCTGCAGCGGCCGGTAGATGCTGCGGTCGGTGTAGATGAGCGCCTGCCGCCGCGACGGCTCTGGACGATCGAGCCAGAAGCCCATCGCGTTGCTCTCGAGCACCAGGTCCTCGCCCCGCTTGCCGACGACGAAGTGCCCGTAGCGCTGTCCGCCCTTGCCCGCGCGGAACTGCGCCACCCCGGCCTTGTCCGTGCGCCGCGTCTCCACCACCTGGTGTCCGCGCTGCCAGTCGTAGCGCCACAGCGAGATCTGCACGCCCGCCGCCGCCGCGCCCGTCTGCGCCTCCAGCGCGCTGACCTCGGTCATCCCGTCCGAGTGCGTGCGCGTGACCAGCGCCAGCCCGGTGACGATGAGGTGCGTGCCGACGACGAGGTTGTCCTTCTGCCCGAAGTCCTCGCGCGCCGACGCCAACACCAGCCACGCGCCTCGCCGGGTCATGGGCGGGGTGACGAAGGTGCGGTGCACCTCCAGGTCCTCTGTGGCGGGCAGCTCCACCGTCCACGCCGCGTCCGGTGACGTGGTGAGCAGCTCGCGCATCTCGTCGCCGGAGGGGAGCAGGTTGTAGTCGCGCGCTCGGCGCAGCCTCTGCTCGAGGTCCATCGCGTATGCGCGGAAGTGGAGCCTCGGGAGGTTCTTGTGCTGCACCTCCAGCGCACGCTTCTCCGGCGCGTCGTGGCTCATCGAGCGGAGCGCGAAGTGCGGCGCCTCCAGCGCGGCGCGGTGGTGCCGGCACTGCTGCGCGCCGAGGGACTGCGGGTGCGCCTCCACGCAGGCCTTCGCGGTGTCGCGCGCACGAACGAGCATCCCCGCATCGCGCTGGAACATCGCGAGCTGCGACATCCCCATCGACCACCACGGGCGCTTGCGAAGACCGTCCGTCAGCGTCCGCTCCAGCTCGGTGCGGATGAGCGCGCGGCGGTCCTTGTCGTCGAAGCCATCGTGCAGGCGCCGCAGCCGCTCGAGCTTCGCCTCCAGCGCTGCCTCGGGCCGCCCGAGCGCCGTGTGCCACAGCTCGAGATCCATCAGCGCCGCAGAGATGCGCACCAATGGATGGACCGCCGGATCGCCCAGCGCCACGCCCTCCGCCAGCTTCCGGTCCGCGCGCAGCAGCGGCTCGAGCTCGACGCGGAAGACCTCGTTCTGCTGCTCCGGCCGCCAGCCGGTGGTGTCCGCCAGCAGCTCCACCCGGAGGTAGGTCACCGCGTCGCGCAGGGTGCCGCGGACCTCGCGCGGATAGGAGTTGGGCTGGACGTACTCGCCCAGGGCGCCCACCTCGTACTCACCGAGCGCCTCGCGCTGGCGCCACACGTCGTCGTACGCGCGCTGCGCCTCGGTGTAGAGCTGCTCCACCGTCCAGCGCTTGAGGTCGACCTCGCCGTGCGCCTCCACCCGCTCCCGCTGGCGGATCTCCCACTGGTAGGCCTGCACGTAGGTCACGAGCGAGCGCGCGTAGAAGAGGTTCAGCGTCGCGCGGTGCAGCGGCCCCTCCGGCCACGGCTGCTCGCGCAGGAACCGCACCGAGGTCTCGTAGCCGTGCAGCCCGGTCTGAAGCTGCGTGGCGCGGATCAGCGCGCGGGCCCACTCGGACTCGTCCTTCGCCTCCTTCGCGCGCTCGAGGTGCTGCAGCGTCAGGTTCAACGCCTCCTGGAACTTCTGCTCCGAGACGAGCGTGTCGACGGCCTTCCACTGCGACATGTCGGTGGTCTCCGGGGGGCGGGGCTTCAGCTCGGGTGGCGCTTCCACCTCGGGGGTGGGCACCGGCGCAGGCGCGCTGCAGCCCGCCGCGAAGGCGACGGCGCAAAGCGCGGCCAACGCGGAGACCCTGTGGGAGCGAGGAGCAGGAACGGACGGCGACGAAGGTGGACGAACGCGTGCGACCATGGCGGCACTGTAGGACGCCACCCGAGCCCTGTTCGTTCCAAATCCTACGGGGCGGCAGCCGGTGCGGGCCCGGCCTTCCGGCGCAGGCCCATCACGTAGACCTCCATCGAGGCGCCGCGGGTGGCCTCGGGGCGGACGATCTTCACCTCTTCGTAGCCGGCCCTGACCGCGGCACGGAAGGCCTCGAAGTCCCGGCCCATGAAGAGCTTGGCGATGAAGGCGGAGCCCACCGTCCCGCGCTCGGCGGCGATCTCCAGCGCGCGCTCGGCCAGGCGGAAGGAGCGCGCCTCGTCCGTGACCTTGATCCCGGTGGTCCTCGGCGCGAGATCCGAGATGACCACGTCGAACGACCCCGGCCACAGCTCCATCAGCTTCTGGGGAAAGTCGTCCTCGAGCACGTCCAGCACCGCCGTGGTCACCTGCGGCAGGTTGAAGGGCTTGATGGGCTTGAGGTCCACGCCCACCACCTTGCCCGACGGCCCGACCGCGTCCGCGATCACCTGCACGAACCCGCCCGGCGCAGCGCCCAGGTCCAGCACCCGGCCGCCCTTGCGGAAGAGCCCGAAACGCTTCGAGATCTCTTCGATCTTGAACGCGGAGCGCGCGCGAAGGCCTTCCTTCTTCGCCTTCTGGAAGAAGTAGTCCTTGGGTCTGTAGGGCTTCCCCATGGGTGGGGTCGTCCCTACCATCCGAGACCGCTCGCGGCAAAGCCCCACGCCCGGCGGGAGGAGGTTTCCCGCGTGACGTCCCGGAACGTGTGGGTGAGCGTGATCCTCGCGGTGCTCTGCGCGGGCGCTGCAGCGGGCTGCTTCGTGCGGTCCAACGTGCTCGCCCAGGAAGCGCGCTGGCTGCTCGAACGCGGCGCCGCCGAGGGCATGGAGTTCGCCCAGACCTTCGACGGCGCCCACGCCGAGGCCCAGTGGCAGACGCTGGAGGCGCGGCGCGAGGTGCTCTTCGGGGTCCACGTCTGGCGCGGCGCCGGTCAGCTCCTCGTGATGCTCGCTGCGGCCAGTGTGGTGGTGGCCTGGTTCTCCTGGCTGCGCCACCGGCTCGCGCTCACCGAGGAGCGGCTGGAGGGTCCCATCGCGGTGCGGTGACGGGACCTCCCTTCCCTTCCCTGAACGGGGCTACTTCGCCGCGTCTTCCGAGGGCGCAGCCGACGGCGCGCTCTCCGGGACGATCTCGTCGCCCTTGGCCACGTTCTTCACGTTCTCGAAGAGGCGGATGTAGCGCGTGTCCGCGAAGTCCTTGATCCGGTCCGGGTTGATCCGCGCGGCGGCGGTCTGCGAGATGAGCGCCTGGAACACGCGGGTCTTCGGCGCGCTCTGATCCTGTGCCCACACCTGGATGGTGGAGAGCAGCGGGCAGGCCTTCGCGGCGCTCACCGCAGCCTGTGACGCCTCCTCCTCGAGCTGCTGCGGGTCGATGTTCATCCACTGCACGTACGCCACCGCGTGCGGCTCCGAGGTGTCCACCTCGATGGTGCCGAGCCGGCTGCCCATGTCCGTCGTCCCGAGCGCCTGCTTGATCGCCCCCTGGCAGGCGGCCTGGAGGTCACCCGCCGCCTCGCCCTTGGCGACCGCCGCCTCCATCTCCTTGAGCTTGAAGCGGGCATCCCGGGCGATGGCCCCGTTGCGGGACTCGGGCTTCATCTTCTGCACCCGGGGATCGTTCATCGCCTTCTGCCACTGGCGGTACATCTTGAACTCGTCCGCCGTCATCTCGACCGGTCCCTGGGCGAGGGCGTAGGTGGGCACGAGCAGAGCTGCAAGGATCAGACGGCGCATCGGTTCATCTCTCCGTGTTGGGCTGGAAAAGGGCGCGCATTGTAGGCTCCCATCGAGAGGAATCCATGACGGGTTGCGGGCAGTGCGGACATCGGTTGGACATCGTCGGCAACCAGGTCGGACGGCGGGACACCTGCCCCCACTGCGAGGCGGAGCTGCACGCCTGCCGGCACTGCCGCCACTTCGACGAGACGGTGGCCAAGGGCTGCAAGGAGCCGTTCGCCGAGGTGCCGGCGGACAAGGACTCAGCCAACTTCTGCGAGCTCTTCCAGATCGGCGAAGGGGGCCTGTACGCCGCGGAGAAGAAGGCGGACCTGCTCAGCGCCGCCGAGGCCCTGTTCAAGAAGCCGTAGCCCTCCTGCGCGCGGGACGACCCAGCCACAGCAACGCGATCCCGCCGAAGAGCCCCGGCCCCGCCGTCGCGCCGCAACCGCCGCAGCCCTCGCCCGCCGAGCTTCCGGGCGCGTCCGGTCCTTCGTGGATGCAGTTCACGGGATAGCAGCCGCTCTGCACGGACGCGTCCTCGCACAGAGGCTCCGCGCACGCGTCCACCGCTGAAGGCGCGTCCACCGTGAGCTCGATCACGCCATCGTCGAGCACCGTGATCTCGCGGATCGCGAAACCCGTCTGCGCTCCCGAATAGAGGTTGGTGGACTGCACCGCGTGCATCGGTGAGAGCGGGATCCCGCTCGGATCCGGGCCCAGCACGTCGCCCTCCCCGAAGAGGTCCGCCGCGTAGTCCGGCCTGCCACCCCGCTGCAGGTCGAACCTCCCGTCTGCCTCGATGATCCGGATGTAGGGACGCCATGGGTCACAGTTCACGCAATCGATGATGCGATCGACGAAGCGGCCCTCCTCGCCGCGCAGCTTCACCGTCCGGTCGACGTGGTAGACGACGAGGCCCCTCGCGGTGAATTCACCGTCGAAGCGGCCGCCCGGCCCGCGGTTCTCGATGAGGAGGTACTCGCTCCCCTGCCCCAGCCGCAGGAGCTCGCCCGAGCCCTCGGCAGGCGACAGCCGATAGCGGCCCGATCCGGTGACCTGGATCACGTTGCCCCAGCGCAGCCGGTAGCGCGTCTCCGCGTCCGGCAGGGGGATCTCCGGGTCGTAGCCCCACGCGCCCATCACCGAGAAGTGCAGCCCGTCGTATCCGCCGCTCTCGTCATAGAGATCGGTCAGCCCGAGCAGGTGCCCGAACTCGTGCACCATCACGTGCACGTCGCTGCGGCCGGCGATCCCCAGCATCCCGATCCGCGTCCCATCCACGGTGAGCGGTCCGCCATCGAAGTAGGCGAACGGAAACGCGATCCCGCCGAAGGGCACGTTGGCCAGCAGCATCACCCCGTCCGCCCAGCCGTCCTTCGTCCCGTTGCGCCCGTTGATGTCGTGCGCAGCGAAGTCCACGCCCAGCGCGTCGGCGCGCCGCACCACCTCGCGCATCATCTCCATGCCCGCGGTGAAGGCGTTGATGTCCCCGCGCGCGATGGCGCAGGACGGGAACTGCTCGGGCGGCAGCGGGCAGGTGTCGAAGTGGACCACCGGCGCGACCGTCACCTCCGGCTCGAAGCGGCCGAGGGACGCGGTCCGGAAGTACTGCACGAAGCCCTGCGGATCGTCGGGCGAGAAGAAGTGGCGCACCCGCTCGAGGTCGATGGGCGGGCTCCCCTTCACCTCCACCGGGATGAGCAGGAGCTTCGACCGCCCGAGCGCCGGCGACTTCCTCGGCCCCACGTCATTGCGGACGGCGAAGTGATCGACGTAGTCGGCACGCGCGGTGCCGCCCCCGAGGAGCAGCACCACCGCTGCGAACGCGGATGAAAGGAACCGGCAGGAAGGCATGGCGCGCACCGCACGAAGCGCCGCTACGGCTCCCGGCAGCTCCCGTCCGCCGAGTGCCACACCCTCACGCCATCGGCCTCGAGCCAGGTCCCGCTGCTCTCGCCTTCTGCGGCGATGCGCACGTGCAGCTTCGCCTCCTTCGGGAGCACGAACGAGAACGGCCGCGACGGCTGGACCTGCGCCCACTCCGTCTGCGACATCGGCTGCGAGAAGCTCTCCATCCGGCCCTGGGTGCCGTCGGTCGGGTTCCAGCCGATCCGGAAGTGCCCGTTCTTCGTCGAGCCGCGCAGCCACCCGCGCGCACACACGGTGCCCGGCTGCATGAGGAACTCCTCGCTCGATGCGTAGAAGGATGAAGTGCCAGGGGAGGTCACCCGCAGCGCCTTCGCGCCCTCCTTCGCACCCGACTCCACGATGCTCAGCTCCGGCCGGGTCAGCGACCTCACCCACCCGTCCACGCCGCACTCGAACGAGCCGTTGCGCACGAGGTTCCCCGCCACCTGGCAGGCACCGCCGGTCGGCCCGGGCGCCTCGCAGAGGCCCGCCTTCACGTTGCAGGACTGGCCCGCAGGACAATCCGGGTCTACCTCGCACTGGGGGCCCTCATCACCGGAGCACCCGGCCAGGGCGACGCCCATCACCAGCCCCGCCACCGCCCCCATCCGCCGACTTCTCACGTCCATTCCTAGAACCCCGAGAGCTTGGAGATGATCTCCTTCATCACCTCGCTGGTGCCGCCGCCGATGGTGATGAGCCGCACGTCCCGCCACGCCCGGGCGATGTGCGTCTCGTCGATGTACCCCATCCCGCCGTAGAACTGCTGGCAGTCGTACGCCACCTTCTGCGCGAGGTCTCCGGCGAAGAGCTTGGCCATGGAGATCTCCTTCACCGGGTTCTCCTTCCGGTCGTAGAGGTCCACCGCCAGGTACGTCAGCCGCCGCGCCGCCTCCACCGCCGCCAGGTGCTCCACGAACCGGTGCCGCCACACCTGGTACTTGATGATCGGCCGGCCGAACGCCTCACGCTCGTGCCCGTAGCGGATGGCGTCCTCCAGCATCCGGTCCATCCCCGCCACCGCCATGATCGCCCCCACCAGGCGCTCGCCCTGGAAGTTGGTCATGATGTGGTAGAAGCCCTCGTTCTCCTCGCCCAGCAGGTAGCGCGCGGGAATCCGGCAGTCCTCGAAGTAGAGGATCGCCGTGTCCGAGGACAGGTTCCCCACCTTGTCGAGCTTCTTCGACACGCCGAAGCCCTTCACGTCGGTGGGGAAGGTCAGAAGCGAGATGCCGCCGTAGCCCGGCTCCCCGGTGCGCACCGCAAGGGTGATGAAGTCCGCCCGCGTCCCGTTGGTGATCCACATCTTCGAACCGTTGATCACGAACTCGTCGCCCTCGCGGCGGGCGGTGGTCTGGATGCTCGCCACGTCCGAGCCACATCCCGGCTCGCTCACCCCGAGCGCGGCGATCTTCTCGCCCGACAGCGCCGGGGCGAGGAACTCGCGCTTCTGCTCGTCGGTGCCGATCTCGTTGATGATCGGCGTGGCCATCTGGCTCTGGACCAGCAGCGCCATGTTCACGCCCGCGTTGTACGAGCGCGACAGCTCCTCGGTGAACGCGGTCACGTACCAGTAGTCCAGCCCGCTCCCGCCGTACGCCGGGTCGTGGTTGATCCCCAGAAAGCCCAGCTCTCCGGCCTTCTTGAAGACCTCGCGAGGGAAGATCCCCTCCCGGTCCCACGCGAGCGCATGCGGGGCCAGCTCCCGCTCCACCCACGTCCGTACCGTCCTGCGGAACGTCTCGTGATCCTCGCCGAAGGGCCTCGCCAGCGTCTGCGTCATGCGCCCGTTCTCACGCAGCGTTGACTTCGGTGTCAACCGGCCCCGCAAGAAAAAGGCGCCCCGCCTCGCGAAGGAGACGGAGCGCCCTTTCAGCTCAGCCGGAGGCCGCTGCTAGTTGTTCTCGCAGAAGCCCCAGCCCGCGGGCGCGTTGGGATTGATCGACGACAGCGGCGTGCACTTCTGCGGCGGGAGCGGCACGTTGTTCGGCCCGAAGGCGAAGCAGCTCTGGGCGCCCACCGTGGTGTCGCAGTAGCGCCGGCAGAAGCCGGTGTTGCCCGGGTTCTCGAAGTTGCCGAGGCCGTGGCAGAAGACGCCCGTGTTGGTCGGGTTGGTGGCGAAGCACTCGGTGGGCGAGGTGCAGCCGGTGGTGGGCTGCTTGTTGCCAGACGGCACCGCGCAGTACGCGGTCGGCGTCTTGGAGGTGGTGTCCCAGTAGCAGTACTGGCCGCTCGGGCAGTCCTGCAGCCGGACGTCGCAGCGCTGGCGGCAGGCCTGCGAGAAGAGCGACTGCACGCAGGTCTCGCCGGACTCCTCCTCGGTCTGCGGCGCGCAGACGTCGCCACCGCGGCCGCCGCACTTGCACTGGCCGTCCTCGGGATCACACGAGGTGCCGCCCGCGCACGCCACGTTGCCGCCGTCCGCGGTCAGGCACTGGTTGCCACCCTGGCACTGCAGGCTCTGCAGCGAGCACACCTGCTGGGTGCCGCAGGCCGGGCCGCCCGGGCCGCCGCACTTGCACCGGCCGTCCGCCGGATCGCAGGTGGTGCCGCCCTCGCAGACCACGTTCGCGCAGGCGCTGCCGGAGCGGCAGGTGCGCTGCGAGTCGTCACAGGTCCCCGCGTCCGAGCCCACCGGGCAGCCGCAGAGCTCGCCGCTCTGGCACGCCACCCCGTTGCACTTGCAGCGCCCGTCCGTCGGGTCGCAGGACGTCGCGCCCAGGCAGGTCACGCCCGAGCAGAGGTCCTCGGCGCAGACCTTGGTCCCGTCCTGGGCGATCGAGCACGCCTGGCCCTGCGGACAGGACTCGGTGCCGCACAGGCAGCTCACCGTGGCTGGATCGCAGACCATGTTCAGCGGGCAGGCGATCTGGTCACACGAAGTCGCCGGCTGGCAGGACTTGGTGGCCGGATTGCACAGCTCACCCTCGGCGCAGACGGTGCCGCCCGTCCCGCCGCACTTGCAGGTGCCGTCGAACCGGTCACAGTCGTAGCCGTTCTGGTTGGCGCCGCCGCAGGAGACGCCCGCGCACAGCGTGGAGAGGCAGGTGCTCGAGTCCGCGTCACACGCGAACCCCTCCTGACACTCCTGACCGCCCGCACCGCCGCACTTGCAGAGGCCGTCGTCCGGATCGCAGGCCAGCGGCGACTCGCAGCGGACGTTGCGGGACTCACAGAGATTACCACCACCGCTGCAGGCGACCGTCACCACACCGGAGACGAGCGCGGCCACGGCCACGAGAAAGACGTTCCTCATCGAATCGTTGCTCCCTGAATGTCCGGCCCCAACACCCCCGGCGCGGCCGCAGAACGGACGCACCTGGGGCTTTTCCCCTCCCGGGTAGGGCGCTGTAAAGCGAACACTTCCCTCGAAATCAGCGGTGCCCCGAAGGGCCCCGCGCTACGACCGCCGCCGCCGCCAGAGGCCGGCCAGCGCCAGCAGGCCCAGCGCCGCAGGCCCAAGGCCCGTGCCGCTGCAGCCACCCGAGTCCGAAGCCCGCGCCGGGCGCACCCGGATCGACAGGCTCCGCACGTCCGCCCGCCCCTTGTCGTCCACCGCGCGGACGAGGAACGAGTAGACCGGGCCCTCCGAGCCCTCGGCCGCCGCCACCGCGGGCGCCACCGGCACGCCGGTGATGCTTCCGTCGGCGGCGCCGATCACCAGGCCCTCGGGCAGCCGCTGGTTCGCGTCCGCCGGCAGGCAGGTGTAGGCGATGCCGCTGCCGCCAGAGGCCGCCTGCTGCACGCAGGTCTCCGACCAGGTCACCGTCACCTTCGACGCGTCCTGGTTGTGCGACAGCTTGACGTTGTACGGCTGGCCCACGAACGCGTCCGGCAGCGCGGTGGTCGTCACCGAGAGCGGCCGCTTGTAGGAGACCAGCAGCGGCAGGGTGGTGATGTCCTCGGCGCCCACGTTGTCGGACACCCGCAGGGTCACCGCGTACAGCCCGGCCTGCCGCGGGGTCCCGCCCAGGCTCGGCCCCTGGATGCTGAGGCCGAAGCCGTCCGGAAACTTCATCAGCTCGGGGCCCGGAACGTCCGTCGGGGTCTGGGTGAGCTGCTGGAACTTCAGCACCCACCACGAGTAGGTCCCGTTGCCGCCCACCGCGGTCAAAGACGCGTTGTAGCCCTCGTCGAGGTACGCGGTCGGCAGGCGGGTGGTCGCGATCTGCAACGAGCCCGGACGGGTGACCAGGATCTCCAGGTCCTTCGCCGCCCTCGTCCCCGCGCGGTCCTCCACCTCCACCGTGAACCTCACCGCGGTGTCCGAGCTCGCGGTGGTCCGGCCCTCGATGAAGCCGTCCGGCGAGATGTTCAGCCCCACCGGCAGCCGGGAGGGCGCCTTCAGCGTCCACAGGTAGGGGGGCACCCCGCCCACCGCCACGAGCTGCGTCCGGTACGCCTGGCCGAACTCCGCCGACGGGAGCTGGTGGTCCGCGATCGCCAGCGGCAGGTTGCGCTCGGTCACCGTCAGCGACAGCCCGCGGGTGGCCTTCTCACCGCCGGAGGAGACCTCCACCGTGAAGGAGAAGCT
>CAZCWA010000138.1:0-8879 GCA_964502265.1 uncultured Myxococcaceae bacterium
TGGAAACCAGGTGGAGCGCCGCTTCTTCGCGACGGTGACGGTGACGCCATGAGAGGCGCTTTCGGAAAGGGTATGGCGGCGTGTGCGGTCGCCGCGCTGCTGGCACTGGGCTGCGACGAACCGCCGGTGGTGCCCACCGCCGACGAGCGACAGAACAGCCAGGCTTCGCGGATCGAAGGCCAGGTGATCATCTCGGGCACCGCGCGTGGCAACGCCGTCGTGCTCCTCTTCGCTGCCGAGCGCCCGCCGCCGCCGCAGGGAACCGGACGTCCGATCGCGTTCACCGTGGTGACGTCGGAGACGCTCTTCGGCGCGGAGAAGGACAACGAGACGCACACCGGGCCGTTCACCGCGCCCTTTGCCTTCGACCTCGTGCCCCAGGGCCGCTACCTCATCCGAGGCTTCCTCGATCGTGAAGGCTGCCTGCCCAACCTGGGGTGCCGCACGCCAGACTTCCTTCCCTGGTTCGGCGTCACCTCCGAGCCCACCGCAGGAGACGTGGGCGGGGCGGCGGTGGATCCGGTGACGCGTGCGGCGCGGCTGATCGAGATCGCGCCCGACAAGGACGGCGCGCTGCAGGCGGTGACCGGCGTGCACGTGAGCTTCGCGCAGACCGAGACGGTGCCGGTGGACCGCCCCGCCTTCCGCGTGGAGGGCAGCCGCGTGCTGGATCTCGCCGCGCCGGTGTCCTTCTACAAGCTGCTCTCCCAGCCGATCGACGAGGGCGTGGTGAAGCTGCCGGCGCCTGCGTTCCTCGTGCGCTGGGTGGACGACGACGGCGACGGCGTGCCGGACGACACGAACGGCGACGGCCAGCCGGAGCTGTGGCCGAAGGTCTTCGTGCGGAAGCTGTCGGACCGCGGGACCGGGCTGCTGGACGAGAACGACCTCGACCGCGACGGGGTGCTCGATGCGACCGGGGAGGACTACGAGCGCGCGGACGGGACGAAGGACGGGAAGCCGGACGCGGTGGTGCTCGCGGCAGGGCTGGTGCCGGACGCGCTGCTGCCCCTGATCACGAACGAGGACGGGACGCCGAAGATGACGCCGGTGCCGGTGAACGCGCTGGACCTCGCCCTCCGGCCGATGGCGCTCGACGCGCGCAACCCGAAGGCGCCGGTGCCCCTGAAGCGCGTGCCGCCGGGGCGCTACGCGGTGATCGTGCTCAACTTCACCGGCCAGAGCTGGCGGGTGCCCAACGAGCTGTCGCCCGCCATCGCGGACGGCGCGGGGCTGCCGCAGGTGGAGAGCCAGTCGTTCGTCATCGAGGTGAAGTAGAGGTCAGGCCGCGGGCGCGCCGCGCGGGCTGCCCGTGCGCTTGCGGAAGGCGCTGAAGAGATACGCGTAGACGCCGAGCCCGAAGAGGATGGCGAAGCCGATCTTGAACCAGGCCGGGATCTTCGGCGGGTGGATCTGCGAGATCGTGCCTTCGATCACGCCCGCCACGATGAAGATGAGCAGCGTGCCGATGAGGAGCTTCACCGCGGTGAGCGCCTCCTTGCGGAGCGCGAGCGGCCTCGGCAATCCCTTTGGCGCCAGCAATCCGCGGGCGATGACGAAGCCCGCTGCACCGGCGATGGCGATGGCGCTGATCTCCGGGATCCCGTGCGGGAGGATCCAGGCCCAGAACCAGTCCGCCATGCCCTTCGCCGCGTACACCTGCGCCAGCGCGCCGAGGAAGATCCCGTTCCAGAACAGGAGCATCGCGGTGCCGATGCCGGCGGTGATCCCCAGCGCGAAGCAGAAGAACGCGACCTGGATGTTGTGGGTGAAGAGGAAGGCGCTGAAGGCCGCCTGGGTGCCCACGTCCGCGACCTCGCCGTCCGCCTCGCTCTTCGCGCGCTCCACCGGGTCGAGCTTCAGGTGCTCGGCCGGCACGAGGTAGTGCGCCGCGTGCGGGTCGAACACCATGCCCAGGTAGCCGAACGCACCGCCGCCGAGGAAGAGCAGCCACGCGGCGACGAAGGCCCGCCACTCCTGGCGCATCAAGGACGGGAAGCCGCGGGTGACGAAGGCCAGCGCGTCCTTCGCGCGCGGCCGCTTGCCCGGATAGGTCACCGCGTAGGCGCGGCCCACGAGGTCATTGAGGTAATCGCTCACCTCCGCCGAGCCGCCATGCGCGCGGATCCAGAGGAGGTCCGATGAGGCGCTGCGGTAGAGGCGCGAGAGCAGCCGGGCGTCGTCCAGCGAGAGCTTCCGGAGCCCCTCGTTCTGCGCCTTGTCCAGCAGGCGCTCCAGCGCGCTCCAGCGACCGCGCCGCTGCTCGATGAACTCGGCGATCTCCATGCGCCGCCGACCCTAGCGCAGAAAGCGGGTACATTCGGGGCGCATGCAGCAGACCCAGGCCGGCACGCTCGACGGTGCGCACAAGGTCCTCACACCCGAATACGTCGAGTTCGAGTTCGTGCTGGCGGGGCTCTACTCGCGGTTCCTCGCCTGGCTGGTGGACGGGGTGATCGTCCTCGTCGTCTCGTGGATCGCGCTGACGGTCGTCAGCACCCTGCTCTTCCCCATCCCCGGCTTCGCCAGCGCCGCCGGCTTCGTGACGTGGTTCCTCATCGAGTGGGGCTATGCGATCACGCTCGAGACGCTGTGGTCGGGTCAGACGGTGGGCAAGCGGATGATGGGCCTGCGCGTCATCCAGGAGAGCGGCGTCCGCATCGGCTTCTGGCAGGCGGTGCTGCGGAACCTGGCGCGCCCGTTCGACCGGTTCCCCATCCTCTACCTGGTGGGCGGCACGGTGGCGTTGTTCTCGAAGTCGCACCAGCGGCTCGGGGACATGATGGCGGGCACCCTGGTGGTGCGGGAGCGGAAGCTGAAGATCCCCTCCTCGGTGGAGCACCCGGAGGGCGAGACGAACCTGCTCAAGGACGCGGACTTCCTCGCGCGGTCGTTGAAGCTGCCGGCCGACGATCAGCAGGTGCTCTTCAACGCCGCCATCCGGCGCGAGGAGCTGGGCATGGACGCGCGGCTCGGGATCTTCGCCGCCCTCTCCGAGCGGCTGCAGAAGGAGCACGGCTTCCACAAGCCGGACCACCTCTCCGACGAGAAGCTGGTCCTGCTCACCGCCGCCGCGATCGTCGCGCAGCGCAGGAAGCCCGGACGTGCCGTGCCCACCGCGCCGCTGGTCCGGCGCGCGGGTTAGGGAGGCTCAGAACCAGGCGCTGAAGACCGCGTTCGCGCCGAGTGCGGTCTGCGTCCTCTGGTTGAGCATCACGTAGAAGTTGTACTGCCCGCGCGCTCCGATGCTGAAGGTGTCGGTGACGAAGTAGTCGACGCCCACATACGGCCCGAGCCCCACGAACTGGGTGGCGAACTCGTAGCCGAAGATGTGCAGGTAGGTGAGCTCGGCCCCCACGTACGGACGAAGGCCCTCCTCGAGGAAGAGGTAGCGGAGCCCGGGGCCGCCTGAGACCGCGACCACCTGCCGCGTGGTGGCATCGCGGAGGATCATGCCCTGCACGCCGGCCGTCCACTCGAAGCCGGACTCGATGTAGCCGCTGTAGTGGAGCCCGAGCGGAAAGCCGGACTCGAGCCCCACCGCCTCGTTCAGGTGCATGTAGCCCAGCGAGAGGCTCACGCTGCGGTTGGCGAACTGGGCCTCGGCCTGCGAGGGAGCGAGCGCAGCGGCGGCGAACACCAGCAACAGGAGGGACAGGCGGTTCATGGCGCGCCGCATCCTAGCGGCAGTGCACGCGCTGAGGCCCACGGAAACGGCCGGTCGCCATGCTAAGGTCCCGGCGTCATGCCGCTTCGCCACCGTGCTGCCGCCGTCGCCCTCGCCTTCGCCGGAACGTTCGCCGGATCCATCGCCGGCCTCGGGTGTGTCTCCGTCCCGCCGGTCCACGAGCGCGCGCTGATCAACGCGGAGCTGTGCTCCCAATCGCTGCAGGCGGACGACCTGGTGAAGGCGGACGTCTACTGCGATCTCGGGCTGCAGTTCTCGCCGCACTACGCGGACCTGTGGGTGAACAAGGGCCTCATCGCCATGAAGAAGGGCGATCACGACACCGCGAAGAAGCACTTCATCAAGGCGCTGCGGCACAACCAGGAGCAGGCGCAGGCGTACCAGAACCTCGGCGTCATCTACTTCCTCGAGGGCAAGAACGGGAACGCGCACGACAACTTCCAGCGGGCGCTGAAGGTCAACCCGGACTACCTCGAGGCGCGCTACAACCTGGGCCTCACCTTCATCCGCCTCAACCAGCCGGACAAGGCGCGCAAGGAGTTCCGGACGCTGATCGCGCTGAACCCGAACCTGGCGGACGCGCACCGCGAGCTGGGCGTGGTGGAGGCGCTGGCGGAGAACTGGGAGACGAGCGTGGAGCACCTCAAGCGCGCCACCGAGCTGGACCCCAACTTCGCCAACGCGTGGCTGGACCTGGGCGGCGCGTACCTGGAGCTGGCGCGCTTCTGCGAGGCGACGGATGCGTTCAAGGAGTGCGTGCGCGTCAACGAGGCCGACGCCGCGTGCCGCAACAACCTCTCCATCGCCGCGCGCAAGTGCACGCTCACCGATCCGGTGCTGAAGGAGGTCCGCGACACCCGCTCGGCCGAGCAGACGCCCCAGTCGCAGTTCGAGCTGGGGATGGAGATGCGCGAGCGCGGGCTGCGGCGCGAGGAGACGCAGGCCTTCCGGCGCTGCACCCAGCTCGATGGGAAGAACGCGCGCTGCCACTTCGCGCTCCACGAGATCTACGCGTCGGAGGAGAACAAGCGGGACGCGCGGAACGCCTGCCGCAACGTGGTGAAGTTCGCGCCTGCCGAGGAGATGAGCGAGCAGATCGCCATCTGCGACCAGTACCTCGGGCAGGACACGTACTAGGCGCCGGACGGCAGAGGGAGACAGAGAGAGAAGATGGCCGTCAGGCTCACCGTCAGACAGCGCTCGGAAGCGGGCGGGGCCGAGAAGGGCTCCGAGCTGCTCCTCGAGGAGGACATCATCACCATCGGCCGCGACAAGGCGTGCCAGGTGGTGCTGAGCCAGATGGCGGTGTCGCGCAACCACGCGCGGCTGACGAAGGACGGCTCGCTCTTCTTCGTCGAGGATCTGGGGAGTGCGTACGGGACCACGGTCAACGGCAAGGCGCTCCCCAAGGGCGAGAAGCGGCTGCTGCGCAACGGGGACACCATCGCCATCGCGCAGTTCGACGTGAAGTTCGACCGGGTGGCGGACGCGCCGTCGAGCCACGGGTCGGAGAAGACGTCGTTCATCGCGCGCGGGCTGGTGAAGGACCTGATGCGCGGCATCGGCCAGGGGGAAGGCCCCTACTTCCGCTTCATGAACGGCCCGCGGGAGGGCCAGCGCATCGAGCTGACGGATGCGCAGGAGCTGATCGTCGGCCGCGAAGAGGGCGTGGACGTGGTGCTGAAGGACGACCTCGTCTCGCGGCGCCACGTGAAGATCCGCCGCGACTGGTCGGGGACGCACGTCGAGGATCTCGGGAGCCGGAACGGGATCAAGATCAACCGGAAGAAGACCAACCGGAAGACGCTGAAGGACCGGGACGAGGTCGAGATCGGCGCCACCCGGCTGCTCTATCTGGATCCCTCCGAGGTGCGCGAGGCGCCGCTGGTGCTCGGGCACGAAGAGGACGCGCAGGAGGAGCCGGAGGTGTCCGCGCCGTCGCGTGCGGTCAGCGAGCCGGGAGGGCGCGCGGCCCCGCCGCCGCCGCCCGAACCGGAGCCTGAACCTGAGCCCGATCCCGTCGAGGAGGCTCCCGCGGACGACGCCCCTGTCGGCGAGGACGAGGAGGGACTGGGCGGCGCGGGCTCGATGGACGACGGTGCCTACGAGGACGACGCGGGCGACGGCGAGGCCGAGGCAGACGAGCCGGAGGACGAAGGCGCCGGCGCGGCGGTGGCGGTCGCGGGCGATGCCGGCAAGGCGGGGTTCGGCGCCGGGAACATCATCCTGGTGGTGAAGGACGTCCGGAAGCTGGTGGGGCTCGCGCTGCTCGGCGTGGTGGTGCTGGGCGTGCTGGCGATGATGATCGCGCTGGTGGCCGGCGCCTGAGCCTGGCCTCTACTCGAACTGCTGCGCGAAGAAGTCGTGCATCATGTCGAACGCGCGGCGGGCCACGCGGGCGTCGTACATGTTGCGGCCGGGCACGTTGGCCTTCTTGTCGGTGAAGCTGTGCACCGCGCCGCCGAAGTGGACCAGCGTCCAGTCCGCGCCGCGCTCGCGCAGGTCCGCCACGAAGGCGTCCACGTCCTTCTGCGGCACCGCGGGATCCTCGGCCCCATGCAGCGCGAGGATGGGCGCCGCGGGCCTGCCATCCCACTTCGCCGCCGCGTCGAGCCCGCCGTGGAAGGAGACCACCCCGCCGAGCGCAGTGCCCGTCTTCGCCAGCTCGATCACCGCGGTGCCGCCGAAGCAGAAGCCGATGGCCCCCACCCGCTTCGGGTCCAGGCCCGCGGCCTTCGAAGCGGGATGGGAGAGGAACGCGTCCAACGCCCGCTTCGTCCGCGCGCGCATCACCGCCCGGTCGCCCTTCACCGCGCCCGAGACGGAGGCGGCCTCGGTCCGATCCTTCGGGCGGACCTCCTTGCCGTAGAGGTCGGCGACGAAGATCACGTACTGCCGCCCGGCCACCTCGCGCGCCTGGGCCAGGTTGTCCTCGGTGATTCCCATCCAGTTGGGCACCAGCAGCAGGCCCGGCCGCGGCCCCTTCACCGCGTCGTCGTAGACGAGGACCCCTTCGAACTGCTTGCCGTCGAGCTCGTAGGCGATGGGCTTGTTCACGGGACCGGACCAGGCGGAGGTGGAGAGGAGCGCGGCAGCGAGCAGGACGCTGCGCGGGAGCAGAGCGCGGAGGGACATCCCCCGAGGATAGCGGCCGTGGTCGTCACCGCGAGTTCGGGCACATGCCGGGATCGCGCGAGCCGGCCTGCTACGTCGCAGCCCCGGGCGGCAACAGGGGCACAGGCGCCTCCTCGACCTCCACGTTGTGGAAGTTCTCGCACGCCTTCTTCGGCCCCAGCGAGTACGGCAGGCTCCGCAGCTCCTGGCAGATCTTCCGCCACATCCGCAGGAGGTAACCGGGCGGCGGCGGATCGGGCAACAGCGGCACCAGCTCCTTCACGTCCAGGAAGCGCGTGGCGGTGGGGCCGATGCCCTCGAAGTCGTGGGTGACGTCCTGTGCGCGCCCTCGCAGGGACTCCGGAAGGCCCGGCGCGATGGCCTCGGTCATCAGCACGTACTCGTCGAGCGGCACCTCGTTCTTGAGCATCCGGTGCACGAGGATCACGTCCATGCCCGCCAGCTCCGAGTACCGCTTCACCTTCTGCTCGGCGACCTGGCCCGCGTGCGCGACGAACTTGAGCCGCAGGTTCACCACGTTCACGCACGCCGCGCAGTTGCACATCCCGATGGACGCGATCTCGGTGCGCCGCGTGTGGAAGGCCCGGTAGATCGACGGGATGGTGGAGGTGAGCAGCACCTCCCGGTGCGAAGCGTCCGCCCCCGCAGGCAGCGGCGCGTAGAGGAACGCCGCGTCCCCTTCCAGCTTGGCGAGCCGCAACGGCCTCGAAGCGTCGATCACCGCCTCGATCAACCGGCTCACCGTGTCCTGCGCGTGCGCGAGCGCGAAGGTGTGCTCGCGCATGAAGCGCGTGTATCCGCCGATGTCCGCGATGACGAGCAGCGCTTGATGGATGGCCACCGCGAAAGCGTAGCCCGCATGCACGGCGGGCTTCCAGAAAGGCCCGACCCGTGGCCCGCGCCGGGCGGGCGAGCATGCAGTAAATATCGCCTCTCTGCACTCTGAACCGGCAGTATAATTCATACGCTGGCGCGGCGCTGAGAGGGCGCTCACCGCCCTCCTCGCAGGGCGGCCGGGGGGCCTCGAGGCGGTTCCGCTGGGGGCGGTTTCGCTTTGCGAACAGGGGAGAATCGGTACCCTGCTCGCCGCATCCGTCCGACCCACCCGGACACGCATGAAAGGCATGACCATGCTCCTTCGACACGGCGCCGCCGGCGTCCTCGTCCTGCCGCTGCTCGCGGTGCTCGCTGCCTGCGAGCAGCCCGAGCCTCCCGCGCCTCCTCCCGATGCGCCTGTGATCCAGTCCTTCACGGCGGATGATCCGGAGCTGCAGCCGGGCGAAGCGACCACGCTGCGCTACACCGTCTCCGGCGCCACGTCGGTGAAGGTGCTCGACATGTCGGGCGAGGAGCTCGAGATCACCGGCGACAACGCGGTGGGCGAGATCGCGGTCCAGCCGGACGAGACGTCCATCTACGTGCTCCGCGCCGAAGGTGACGGTGGGCGCGCGGCGGCGTTCACGCAGGTGACGCTGGGCGAAGGGCTCGGCGCGGCCTTCCTCGTGGCGATTCCCCCGACCATCGAGCCGGGCGAGACCGTGGATCTGGCGTGGTCCGCCCAGGGCGCGCGCGAGGTGACGCTGCGTGACGACATGGGCTGGACGACGACGCTGGAGGGCCAGCGCGGCGTGGTGACGGTGACGCCGGAGGCGACCCGCCGGTACATCCTCTCCGCCACCGGGCCGGACGGCGCGGTGAAGAGCATCGCCACCGACGTGAACGTGCGTCCGCGGATCGATCTGCTCACCGTGTCGCCCGGCGTGGTCCAGGTGGGTGAGAACGTGCGCTTCGAGTGGGAGACGCGCGGCGCGGACACCCTGGTGATCGAAGAGGCGACCTTCGGCGAGATCTACCGGACCAACGATCCGATGACCGCCGGCGACGACATGACGCAGTGGACGGTGCCCGAGCAGGATCCGCAGGGGGTGGCGCTCGATGACGGCTACCGCCTGCAGTTCACCATCCGCGTGGTCTCCACGAAGACGGACACCGAGCTCACCCGCACCTACGTGCGCCACGTCGGCCACGGGCCGTCGATCCTCCTCTTCGACGCCCC
>CAZCWA010000138.1:8979-11152 GCA_964502265.1 uncultured Myxococcaceae bacterium
CAGATCCGGGTGAAGAACGGCCCGGTCGTCTTCTCCACCCGGACCCCCGCCTCCGTGGCCAACGGCTCCACCTCGCTCTTCCCGGGCACCGCCACCACCTACGTGCTCGACGCGGTGAACGCCGCCGGCGACCTCGTCAGCCTCGAGCGGACGGTGAACGTGAGCGCGCCGGTGCAGGTCAGCGTGAGCCCCCAGTACCCGGTGCCCGGCCAGCCGGTGACGGTGAACTGGAGCCTCCCTCAGGGCGATCTGCTCGAGGTGCTCGGCGTGCCCGTGCAGGCCCCGCAGACTGTGCCGATGAGCGGCAACTTCGTGGACCTCGCCGCGCTGGCCCCCGCCCGCATCCTCGAGTTCGGCAACAAGGACGACGACATCCTCGCGCTGCCCACCGCCCTCGCCTTCCGCTTCCCGTTCGATGGCTCGCTGCGGTCCCGCTTCCTCGTCTCCACCAACGGCTTCGTGGCGCTCGAGTCCGCAGACGCGATGCCGGACAGCTCGCCCATCCCGCTGCCCTCGCCGCAGCCGATGGGTGCGCGTCAGTGGCTCCCGGCGATGATCGCCCCGCTGTGGGCGGACCTCGAGGTGGGCACCGGGCAGGTGCTCTACCACGTGGTCGGCACCGAGTTTCCGCGCCAGCTCGTCATCCAGTGGGAAGGGGTGAAGCTGAAGGAGGACGGTGATTCCGACCTCACCTTCCAGGTGCAGCTCTCGGAGAGCGGCGAGGTCCGCTTCATCTACAAGACCCTCGAGCCCGGCACCTCCGCCACCGCTCTTCAGGGCGCCCGGGTCGGAATCAACGGCCGCGGCTTCGCCACCTCGCTCCCCAGCGCCGCCTCCCTCGCGGACGGCGTCGAGCTGCGATGGTTCAGCAGCCCGCACGGGCAGGGCTCCGTCGAGCTCCCGCTCGAGCGCTCGAGCCGCTTCGCCTTCTTCTACCGCCGCCAGAACGGCGGGCTGGTCACCGTCAGCGTGCCCATCACGCTCTGGGGCCGGGACGCGCTGGCCCTCCGCGAGGCCATGCCCCAGCCGATGGCTGCGGAAGGCACCTGGGCGGAGCTGGTGAACACCACCGGCGAGCAGATGCGCCTCGACGACGCCGAGCTGCACGTGGCCTCCAGCGAGCAGACCTTCAGCTTCCCCCCGGGCATGGTCCTCGAGCCGGGCCAGACGCTGGTGGTGGGCGCCCTGGATCGCCCCGATGAGAACGGCGGCGTGACCTTGGGGCTGGAGCTGCCCGGGCTCGCGTTCGCGCCGGCGGACGAACTCACCCTCTGGGTCGGCGAGATGGAGATCTCCCGCCTCGTGTGGACCGCTTCCGCCGTCGGCGAGTCGGTCGAGCGCACGCAGTGGGTCCTCGACTCCGCGCGGCAGACGAGAGCATGCCCCCGGACCGCGCAGTTCGGCACGCACAACGAGAAGGGGACGCCTGGTGAGCCGGTGGAGCCCTGCTGGAGCTACCGTCTCGAGCAGATCGCCTACGACCCGGTGGACGTGCTGGGCAGCGGGACGCCCCTGTTCATCAACTCGGTCTCCAACCCGCGTTGGCGCGCGCTCCCGCTCGACCCGCCGCTGCCCGTCTTCGACCGGGTGTACGAGGAGGTCCAGCTCGGGGTGAACGGCTACATCGCCTTCGAGCAGCACACCACGGACAACGTGGCGATGAGCACGCACCGCGAGCCGCGGATCACGCTGCCCAACGCCGCCCTCGTTCCCTATGGCACCTCGTTCACCTGGCGCAGCTCTCCGGCCGCAACGGTGCGGCCGGATCAGGCCATCCTCTACCGCCGCGTCGAGCCCGGTGAACTCGGCCCCGGCTCGCCGGGCCAGCGGGTCTTCGCCTGGAACCGGATGCAGCACCTGTCGGACTCCACCGCCTCCACCTCCACCCAGTCGGACGTCTCCTTCCAGGTGCGCCTCTTCGACGACGGGGTGATGGAGATCCACTACGGGTTCATGCGGAACGGCAGCACCTGGAGCTCGCTCAACCAGACCCATACAGAGAACCACTACGGAGACGGCGGCGCCGGACCTTCGTGGCTCGAGAACCCGTCCGGCACCGAGGCCCTGGTCATCAACCTCGCGACCTCTGGCGGCCTGCAACCCTTCACCGGCTACCGCTTCACCCCGGTCCAGTAGGAACGACTCCCATGCGCCATACGTCCATCTGGCTCGT
>CAZCWA010000139.1:0-11148 GCA_964502265.1 uncultured Myxococcaceae bacterium
CTCCAGCCGCTTCGCCCGCAGGTCCACCACCGTGGGCACCTGCGCCAGCTCCACGCGCTGCCCGGTCACCCGCTCGATCGCCCGCAGGTAGCGCTGCTCCCGCGGCTCGATGAGGGTGATCGCGTTGCCCTCCTTGCCGGCGCGCCCGGTCCGGCCGATGCGGTGGACGTACGCCTCCGGCGAGGTGGGCAGGTCGAAGTTGATGACGTGGCTGAGGTTCTCCACGTCCAGCCCGCGCGCGGCCACGTCGGTGGCCACCAGCAGCTCGAGCTTGTGCGTCTTGAACCGCTTGAGCACCCGGTCGCGCTGGTCCTGGGTCATGCCGCCGTGCAGCGCCGCCGCCTCGTACCCGTGCCCGCTGAGCACGCCGGTCAGCCGGTCCACGTCCAGCCTCGTGCGGCAGAAGATGATCGCGCTCTTGGGACCGGCCACGTCCAGCACCCGGCCCAGCGCCACGTCCTTGTGCGCGCGCGGGACGATGTAGGCGACCTGGTGGATCGTCGGCAGCGTGCCGCTCTTCGCGCTCTCCGGATCGATGCGGACCTTCACCGGCTTGCGCAGGTGGTTGTCCGCGATGCTGGCGATCCGCGGCGGGAGCGTGGCCGAGAACAACGCGAGCTGGCGCTCCTCGGGCAGCGAGCCGAGCAGCAGCTCGAGGTCCTCGGCGAAGCCCATGTCGAGCATCTCGTCCGCCTCGTCGAGCACCGCCACCTTCACGCGGTCCAGCTTCAGCGTCTTGCGCTCGAGGTGATCGATGGCGCGGCCCGGCGTCGCCACCACCACGTCCACGCCCCGCTTGAGGCGCCGGAGCTGCTGGCCGATGTCCTGCCCGCCGTAGATGGGCAGCACGGTCACGCCGCGCTTGCGCCCGTAGCGGTGCACCGCCTCCGCCACCTGCACCGCGAGCTCGCGGGTGGGCACCACGATCAAGGCGGAGGTCTCCGCCGGCCCGCACGCGCCGGGCTCGAGCCGCTCGATGATGGGCAGCGCGAACGCCGCCGTCTTCCCGGTGCCCGTGGCCGCCTGCCCGAGCACGTCCCGTCCCATCAGCAGCGGCGGGATGGTGGCGGCCTGCACCGGGGTGGGCTCCTCGTAGCCGAGGTCCGCCAGCGCCGCCTGCAGCTCCAGCCCGAGCCCCAGCTTCCCGAACGCGGGCAGCGAGCCGTCCTTGCCCTCTGCGCCCTCCGGCGCCGTCTCCTGCGCCTCGTCCTTCCCGTTCTTCGTCGTCCGTACCATCGCCTTCTACTCCTCGGGATCCGGGATGATGTCGTCGTCTTCGTCCGGCGTCTCCGCGTCACCGCCGCCCGAGCCACCCGAGTCACCCGGATCCACGTCCACCGGCAGCACGTACCACTGCCGTCCCTTGAGCTGCTGAAGCTTGAGCAGCTTCTCCTTCTCCATCTGCTCGAGCAGGCGCGAGAAGGTGGAGAATCCGTGATCGTGCTCGTCGAAGTCCGGCACCATGCGGACGATCGTCTCCTTGATCAGCGAAGGGTTCACCGGGCCGGTGGCGCGCGAGAGCAGCGACTTCACGACCTCGCGGGCGACCTCCGGGACCACGCGCCTGGGGCGCTTGCCCTCGGTGCGCTTCTCCTTGTCCTTGTCCTTCTCGCCGGCGCCCGGGCCCGTCCCCTTCTCGCCGCGGCCCTTCTCCTCGGTGCCGCGCTTGTGGCCCCTCCGGCCGCCCGGCGTGGGCAGGTAGATGAACTCGTCGCACGCGCGCACGAAGAACGGCGAGGTCGCCTCCTTCACCGCGAGGCCGATCACCCGCTTGTCGTTCTCGCGCAGCTTGTACGCGAGCGGGCAGAAGTCGCTGTCACCCGAGGCGATGACGAAGGTGTCGATGTGGCCGCGCGCGTAGTTCAGCTCCAGCGCGTCGATCACCAGCCGCATGTCGGCGCCGTTCTTCCCCGCCCGCGTCGACGGCGGCACGTCCACCAGCTCCACGCCGGCCTCGTGCAGGTTCTCCTTCGCCTCGCGGAAGCGCGTCCAGTCGCAGTAGGCGCGCCGGAAGATGACCTTCCCCCGCTCGAGCAGGATGTCCATCGCCGGCTTCAGGTCGAAGCTCGCCGCAGTGATCCCGGTGTTGGTCACCAGGTTCTCGAAGTCGATGAAGAGCGCGATCTTGCGCTCGGAAGACGAAGTCATGCGCGCGCTATCCCATGAAGCGGGACCTTTTGCGCATCCATTCGCTCTGACCCGTCGGGCAGACGAGCTTCTGGCGACTCTACAGCCGGGCCCGCCGCGCCCGGTGGTAGTGGGGCGCACACAGGCCGCGGGCCAGCACCGGTTTGTCGCAGTCCTCGACGTTGCAGAGGCTCGGGCGCTCGCTGGACGCGGTCCGTTGGGCCGAGGCGGGCGCGATGTCGAACATGGCGCTCGCCACCGCGATGAGGCGGTCCACCTGGGCGCGGGTGAGCCGGCTCTTGCGCGCGAAGTCCAGCAGCCGGCCGAAGTACGGATCGTCGTAGGCGGCGCCGGCGAAGTCCCGGAAGAGCTCCGCCAGCGGGACCTCGAGCGCGGCCGCCACCTGCACCAGCGTGTCGTACGAGGGGCTGCGCTCCCCGCGCTCGAGCAGGGACGCGAAGGAGATGGAGATCCCGCTCCTGCGCGCGAAGTCCTCCTGGGTGAGCCCGCGCCGCTCGCGCAGGGACCGGATGCGCTTGCCCAGCGTCCGCAGCGAGTCCTTCGCGCGGGCCGGCCGGGCGTTGGAATCCTCGGGCTGTTCGGGCGCCGCCTCGGGGCGCGGACGCTCGGGATCGCGGCTCACTGACAGTAGCCGTCCGGACCACAGGTGACGCCGGACGCGCAGGTGCCGCCCACGCCGGCGTTGCCGCCACAGCAGCGGTACGTGGACAGGCCGCAGCAGAAGCCCTGCGAGCAGCCGAGCCCCGGCGTGGTCCCGCACTGCGAGACGGAGGTGCAGGCGTAGATGCACACCGGTCCCGCGTTGCTCCAGCCCTTGTCGCACACGTAGCCACTGCGGCAGGTGCCCTGGCTTCCGGCGCTGGCGCAGCCCTGCAGGCAGATGTCCGGGTTGAGCGCATCGGCGCAGCGCGAGCCCGCCGGACACGACGACGTCGAGCTGCACGACTGGGTGCACACGCCACCGGTCCACCCGCCGCCGGACTGCTGCGGCAGGCAGTTCGCGGACTGGCACTGCGCATCCTGGGTACACGCCGCACCGATGTCCCCGAGCATGGGCCGGCAGTATCCATCGGTGTCGCATCCGAGCCCCGCCTCACACGAGCTTCCGTTGCAGCAGGCGAAACCCTCGGCGCCACAGCAGAAGCCGCGACCATCGCAGGAGGTGGCGCTCCCGCAGGTCGCCGGGGAGGTGCAGCCCGGCAGGCAGGCCGCCACGCCGGTGGCCGTCGCGCGGGACTCGCACACGTAGCCGCTCCGGCACCCGGAGGTCTGGCCGCCCTGCGGGCACGTCTTCAGACAGATGCGTCCGGTGCCCTCGATGGGGTCCACGCCGCACACCGCCCCGGCGCCGCACTGCGCGTTGCTGGTGCAGGACTGCGTGCAGTAGCCGCTGGGGAAGCCGAGGATCCGGCACTGGTTGCTCAGGCACTGCCCGTTCTGGGTACAGGGCTCTCCCACCTGCAGCGTGCCGCCGCTCCCCGCGTCCGCCTGGGTGCCCGCGTCCGTGACCGTACCGGCATCGCTGATCATGCCCGCGTCCGTGAGAGTGCCCGCGTCGGTCTGCATCGCCGGGAGGCACAACCCGAACTGGCATTGGAGGGCGTCGTCGCAGGTGAAGCCGGGGCAGCAGGATGCGCCCTGGCTGCCGCAGCCTCCGGCATCGGCCGGCATCGACTGGGCGCAGGTCCCGTTCTGGCACTGCTGGCCTCCGAGGCACGAGGCGCAGAAGGCACCGCCCGCACCACACATGTCCGGCGTCTGCACCGCGTACTCCACGCACTGCACCCCGTCGCAGCAGCCTTCGCAGTTGTCCGGCGAGCAGCTCGGCGCGGCCTCCGGATCGGGGATGCAGGTGCCGCGCGCCGAGCAGACGAAGCCGGCGACGGTCCCCGAGCAGCTCCGGCACGCGTTCCCCGCCGCGCCGCAACGCGTGTCGGACTGGTTGGAGAAGACGACGCAGTTGCCCTCGCCGTCGCAGCAGCCGGCGCAGTTGTCCGGCCCGCACACCGGGACCTCGGAGGGACCGCAGGAGGCGATGGCGCCCGCAGCGAGCACGAAGAAGAAGAACACGAGCGCGACGCGCATGAGGACCATCCTACCGCACGGCCATCTGTTAAGGTGCCCGCCTACTTTGCAGACGCAGAGAGGGGGCGTTCGAGTCGTGAGCGCGGCGGACCAGACGAACTACTACTTCCGGAAGGCGTCGCGGATCATGGACGTCGGCGAGCGCATCGAGACGCTGCTCGCCACGCCCTTGCGCGAGGTGAAGGTGCAGGTCTCGGTGGAGCTGGAGTCCGGCGAGATCCGGACCTTCATGGGCTACCGCGTCCAGCACGACAACAGCCGCGGCCCCATGAAGGGCGGTCTGCGCTACCACCCCACGGTCGATCAGGACGAGGTCGTCTCGCTCGCCTCGCTGATGACGTGGAAGACCGCGGTGGTGAACCTGCCCTACGGCGGCGCCAAGGGCGGCGTGGGCTGCGATCCGGCGGAGCTCTCGCTCAAGGAGATGGAGCGCGTCACCCGGAAGTTCGTGGATCAGATCCAGGACTTCATCGGCCCCACGCGGGACATCCCGGCGCCGGACGTGAACACCAACCCGCAGGTGATGGCGTGGATCATGGATCAGTACTCCAAGTTCCATGGTCACTCGCCGGCGGTGGTGACCGGCAAGCCGCTGGACCTCTACGGCTCGCGCGGGCGTGAGGCGGCCACGGGGCGCGGGGTGCTCTACGTGACCCGCGAGGTCCTGCGGGACATGCAGATCCCCATCGCGGGCGCGCGCTTCAGCATCCAGGGCTTCGGCAACGTGGGCAGCCACGCGGCGCGGCTGATCGCGGAGGACGGCGGGCTCATCGTCGCGGTGTCGGACGTGCACGGCGGCGTGATGAACCCGCGCGGGCTCGACCTGCCGGCGCTCTTCGAGCACGTGAAGCGCTACGGGACGGTGAAGGGCTTCACCGGCGGAGACGCGTGCTCGTCGCAGGACGTGCTGATGATGGACTGCGACGTGCTGGTGCCGGCGGCGCTCGGCGGCGTGCTCACCTCGGAGAACGCGGAGTACGTGCGCGCGCGGGTGATCGTGGAGGGCGCCAACGCGCCGACCACGCCGGAGGCAGACGAGATCTTCGAGCGCCGCGGCGTGATCGTCGTTCCGGACATCCTCGCCAACGCCGGCGGCGTCACCGTCAGCTACTTCGAGTGGGTGCAGAACCTCCAGCACGTGGCCTGGGACGAGGAGCGCGTCAACGCGGAGCTCGAGCGGATCATGAAGGAGGCCTACGACCGGGTGGTGGGCATCGCCCGCTCGCGGCAGCTCTCCTTGCGGACCGCGGCCTTCGTGCTGGCCATCGGCCGGGTGGGCAAGGCCACGGTGCTGCGCGGCATCTGAGCCGTCTCACGGTCCGGGCGCGTGAGGGGGGCGTCCACGGCCCCTGGGCAAGACGGTGCAGACGCCCCGCCCCTCTTGCACTAAGTTGCGCGCGCTTTCGCCGACCCGCCCCGCCCGACCCACCGTGCCCGGAGGACGCCGTCCATGACCGCCCAGTCGACGCACCTGAAGCAGCTCGCGAACATGTCCCTCTGCCGGGGCCTCGACGAGCGGCAGGTGACCGAGATCTTCGACATCTGCGACGCGCTCGAGCTCTCGCCCGGCCAGACCCTCTTCCAGGAAGGCGACGACGGCGACTCGCTCTACGCGCTGCTGGAGGGCGAGGTGGAGATCCAGAAGTCGGACGGCAACGGCGGCGCCCTCACCCTCGCGCACCTGACCGAGGGCGCGGTGCTGGGCGAGATGAGCCTCTTCGGCCCGCACGCGAGCCGCTCGGCGGGGGCCAGGGTGGTGGGCAAGCGGATGGCGGTGCTGCTGAAGGTGTCGGTGGAGAAGTTCGAGTCGCTGTTGCGCTCGGACAACACCGCGGCGCTGAAGGTGGTGCACAACCTCGCGCAGGTGATGAGCCGCCGCCTGGTCCTGATGAACGAGAAGCTGGTGGAGGCCGGACGCGGCCGCCGCAAGGAAGAGCTCCTCTCCTTCCAGAAGATCCTCAACGACTGGTCGTTCTGATTGATCACCCTGCCCGACATCGAGGAAGCGTTCCGCCGCATCGACGAGTCCATCTACCGGACCCCGTGTTCGCGCACCGAGCACTTCCGGGAGGCGGGCTGCCAGGCGCTCTTCCTCAAGAGGGAGAACGTGCAGCGCACCGGCTCCTTCAAGGAACGCGGCGCCCTGAACAAGATCCTGACCCTGACGCACGACGAGCGCACGCGGGGGATCATCGCCGCGTCCGCCGGCAACCACGCGCAGGGCGTCGCCTACCACGCAGGACGGCTCGGCGTGGACGCGACGATCGTGATGCCGGAGCGCACCCCGCTCATCAAGGTGGTGCGCACCCGGTCGTACGGCGCGCACGTGGTGCTCAGCGGGGCGAACTTCGACGAGGCGTATGCGGAGGCGCTGCGCATCCAGGAGCGCGAGAACCGGACCTTCGTCCACCCGTTCGACGATCCGCTGATCATCGCCGGCCAGGGGACGATCGCGCTCGAGCTGCTGGAGCAGAACCCGTACCTCGAGATGGTCGTGGTCCCGGTGGGCGGCGGCGGGCTCATCGCCGGCATCGCCTGCGGCCTGAAGGAGCTCAACCCGCGCATCCAGGTGGTGGGCGTGCAGGCCGCGTCGATCGCGTCGATGGTCGCCTCGCGTGAAGCGGGTGCGCGGACGGAGGTGGCGGCTGCATCGACCATCGCGGACGGCATCAGCGTCAAGCGGCCGGGCCAGCACACCTTCGAGATGATCCAGAAGTACGTCGACGACCTGGTGACCGTCGACGAGGAGGAGATCGCCAACGCGATCCTTCTCCTGCTCGAGCGGGACAAGGCGGTGGTCGAGGGCGCGGGCGCGGTGGGGCTGGCGGCGCTGCTCAACGGGCGGATCCCGAAGGCGAAGGGCCGCAAGGTCGCGGTGGTGCTCTCGGGCGGGAACATCGACGTCAACCTGATCAGCCGGATCATCGAGCGCGGCCTGCTCAAGGACGGGCGGCTGGTGCGGCTGGTGGTGCGGGTGGCGGACCGTCCGGGCGCGCTCGCGAGGCTGGTGAGCGCCATCGCCGAGCAGGGCGCGAACGTGACCGAGATCTACCACAACCGGATCTACTCGAAGACGAGCCTCGGCGAGGTCGCGGTGGAGGCCACGCTGGAGACGCGCGGCCGCGAGCACGTGAGCGAGCTGGTCCAGGTGCTGGGGAGCAAGGGTTTCGCCGTCGAGGTCGAGGGCGGGCCCTAGTCTGTCGGTCCCCGTCAGAACCGCCCGGACATCTGCACCACCCCCGTCACCCGATCGACGAGGAAGCCGCCGCGCGCCCAGGGCGGCCGCACCCCGGCGAGCATCCCCATCCCCGCCTCGATGGGAGAGCGCGTACCGAAACGGAAGCGCAGCCCGGGTATTGCCGCGAGCCGCATGATCCGGCTGCCGGCGATGTCGCGGAAGCCATCCTGCTCGAGCTGCATCCGCGCCACCGTCCCCGCGCTCACCGTCACCTGTCCGCTCGAGGTCAGCCGCACCGAGGTGTCTTCGTAGAAGGGCGCCTCCGCCAGCGGCAGCCCGTAGCGGTAGCCGACGCGGAAGAGCAGCTCCGCGCGCGGCGCGTAGAGGCGGTAACCGAGCAGCAGCTCCAGGCCGCCGGCCGTCGCGCGATCCACCGGCAGGGAGCGGGTCAGGAAGGAGAGACCGGGCCGCGGCAGCTCGACGTCGGGCCTCGCGGCCGAGAGCAACGCGCGGCTCAACGGCGCATCAAACGTCCAGCCCCCGCTCGAAGCGCCCCACGCCGGCACGCTGAGCAGGCCCAGGCCCACGCAGACACACAGCGCGAGCGCGCGCGCCCGCCCCATCCCCGTCCCCTTCCACCGTCACCGCAGCGAACGTGGGGTCGGGTGCGCGCGGGCGCAATCGCCGCTGTCCTATACTCCGCGGATGCGCGCGCTCGTCCTCGCCATCGTCCTCGCCTCGACGCCTGCCCCGGTCCAACGGGCGCGCGAGCTGGCGAAGGAGCGGGCCTGGGAGGAGCTCTACCTCGCGTTCGCGGCCGCGGCTCCGGAGGGGTACGACGGGAAGGCCCGCGCCGAGCTGTCGCAGCTTCTGGCCCGTGGCGCCGCGGCACTGGAGAAGTCGGACGCGGTGATGGCGTTCTCGCTGGCCGAGCGCGCCGCCGCCTTCGAAGCGTCGCCGGAGAGCCTGCTGCTCTGGGCACGGACCGCCCGCGCCACGGATCAACGCGGCACCGCCGAAGAGGCGCTGCGGCGCGGCGTGACGAAGTTCGAAGGGCATGCGGGACTGCTGCTCGAGCTCGGGCGCCTCCACCTCGACGAGAAGGACCACGCCGCGGCGGCGGAGGTGCTCTCGAAGGTCCCGGCGAAGGCGAAGGAATCGCCGGAGGCGAGGCGGCTGCTCGAACGCGCGCGCGCGGAGGTGGCCAGGGAGCGGGAGGCAGCGCAGCAGGCGCGGGCCTTCGAGCGGCGCTTCGAGGAGGGGCCGGCGGGCCCGGGCGGCGAGACGGTTCCGGCGCAGGTCCGGGACGCGGAGGGCTCCGAGGTCCGCCCGACGTCGGGGCTCAGCTACGAGTCCGGCGTGGGTCCGGGCGGGATGCGCACGCGCGCGAACCGGCGCTTCGTGTTCCGCTACTTCAACAACCAGCGCGACTTCGGGCAACGCGCCGAATACGAGGGCCGGGTGGCGGGCGCGCTCGAGGAGGCGTACCAATTCACGCGGCGCATCCTCGGTGAGGCGCGCGAGTCTCCGGTGGACGTCGTCCTCTACACCCGGGAGGAGTTCGCCACGCACCACGGTGCGCAGATGGCGCGCGCGGTGGCGGGCGTCTACCGCGACAACGCCATCCTGATGAACGATGCGGGAGAGATGACGCGCGAGCTGCGCTCGACCCTCGTGCACGAGTACGTCCACGCGGCGGTCGATGAGCTCGCGGGCGGGAACGCGCACAACGTCCCCATCTGGGTGAACGAGGGCATCGCCGAGTACGTGCAGTGGCGGTACCTCGGGGCGGACGCGCCGCCACAGCCCATCGCGGTGATGCTGCGCGGCGCGGCGGTGCGCGGGGAGCTGCCCTCGCTGGCCCGGATGGGCGACCGGGCGCTGATCGCCCAGGCCAACCCGGGGCTCGCCTACGCCACGTCCGCGTCGGCCGTGCGCCTGCTCATCCGGATGGGAGGCATGGGCCGCTTCGTGGCGATGGTGAAGGAGGTCGGGCGGGGCAAGCCATTCGAGGCGGCGCTGCTCGAGCGCTACGACCGCACCCTCGCGAAGCTGGACGAGGAGCTGACGGGCGAGCTGAAGGCGCGCTGAAGCAACCGGGCAGGGGGGCGGAGTCTGAAGGTTTACCGGCACTTGCGCTGCCCGTAGAATCCGCGCCGTTTGCCGTTCTGCGGACTGACGCAGACCCCGTCCCACCAGGTGAGTGATGTCCGAAACGCGGGCCTTGATGAGGGATTTTCGCTTTCTCGATGAGAAGCGGAAGGTGGGGGGACTCTCTCCCGCTGAAGAGCAGCGCTGGCTTGAGCTGCGCGCGGTGCTCGGGATCCCGGAGGCGCCAGCGATCTCGTCGTACGTGCCGCAGGAGCACGCCGCGGAGACGGCGCACGGATACTGGGCGGACGACGGCAACTGGTACCCGTACCCGTATCCCTCTGCAGCACCGGAAGAGGGCGCGTACGACCCGAACACGGCGTGGCAGGCCGGCACCGAGCCCGGCTGGGATCCGTGGGCCACCGCTCCTGCGGACGGCTACGCGCCCGACCCGAATTGGGGGGCGGACTACGGATATCCGCAGCAGGCGGAGCCGTATGACGCGGGCGCGCAGGCGCAGGGACAGTACGAGGGCGGCTGGGATGCGCAGGCGTGGGCGCAGTGGAACCAGCAACAGCAGGCGGAAGGACAGTGGGCGCCAGCGCATGGCGTCTCCGCGGACAACTGGATGGCGGATGTCGGGTTCGACCAGCCCGCACCCGAGCCTCAGCCGGCACAGTGGGAGGGCGAGGCCTCGGAGGCCCAGGCAGCATTCGAAGCTCCGGAGGCAATGTCCCCCGTCTTGGAGGACGAGCCGGCTGCGGTCGTGACGAGCGGCTTCCACGAGATCGGCATCAGCCCCGAGGAGGAACCGCAGCCCGTCAGGGTCGTCGCAGACTTCCTCTCGGTCGAGGAGCACGACGGCGCGCCGGCCATGGAGTCCGACGAGACGCCGGTGATCGAGGCCACCGACTTCGATGCGGTGGAGGAGGAGTCGACGGCGGGCGCGGTCCACATGGAGGGCACGCCGGAACTCGTCGCGGAGTTCGTCGCGGAGGACGAGCAGCCGATCCTCGAAGCCTCGCCTGAGGCCGATGCCACTGAGGACCTGCCGGTCATCGAAGTGGCCGCCGAGGAGCACTCGGACTTCGCTGGGGCGCCTGTGGTCGTTGGCGTGGAAGAGCACCCGGTCCTCGAGACCACGCTGGAGGACGTCGAAGCCGCCGATGTCGAGGCGCAGCCGACCCTCGAGGTTGCCCCCGAGGTCGAGCTTGCAGACGACGCGCCGATCCTCGAGGTCGCGCCCGAGATCGAGCAGGTAGACGCGCAGCCGGTCCTCGAAGCAGCGCCAGAGGTCGAGCACGTCGACACGCAGCCTGTCTTCGACGCGCTGCCCGAAGCCGAACGCGCAGATGACGCGCCGATGTTCGAGGCGGCGCCTGAAGTCGAACTCGCAGACGAAGCGCCGGCACTCGAGACCGCGCCCGAGACCGACCATGTCGACGCGCAGCCGGTCTTCGACGCGGCGCCCGAAGTCGAACTCGCAGACGAAGTGGCGAGCCTCGACGCCACGCCCGAGATCGAGCTGGTGGACGCGATGCCGGTCCTCGAGGCGGCGCCCGAGATCGATCTGGTGGACGCGCAGCCGGTTCTCGAGGCGGCGCCCGAGATCGAGCACGTGGACGCGCAGCCGGTCCTCGAAGCAG
>CAZCWA010000140.1:0-11111 GCA_964502265.1 uncultured Myxococcaceae bacterium
GACGAGGTGAGGTTCCGGTTCGACGCGGCCTTGGCGATGCCGAAGTCGATCAGCTTCAGCGAGCCCGAAGGCCCGAGCAGCAGGTTGTGCGGCGACACGTCGCGGTGGACGAGGTTCACGTGCCCGTGCCCCGGCAGCCGCAGCGCGTGCACCATCTCCAGCGCCGAGCAGGTGAAGATGCCGATCGCGATCAGCGCCTCGTCGGCGAAGCGCTCGCCCTGTTCGCGGAGCTGCCGCGCGATGAACGCCACCGACTCGCCGGGCACCAGCTCCATCGCCATGTAGAGCCGGCCGTCCGACTCGCCCACCTCGTAGATGTGGACGATGTTCGGGTGCGAGAGCGTGCACGCCAGCCGCGCCTCGTCGAGGAACATCTCCCGGAAGTCGGACGACTCGGAGTACTCGGGCCGGATGACCTTCAGCGCGGCGGGCCGGAGGATGCCGCCGGCCAGCTCCTGCTCCGCGCGGTACACCTCCGCCATCCCTCCCTGCGCGATGAGGCGGGTGATGCGGAAGCGACCGACCCAGGTTCCGGCTTCGAGCGACACGTAGCCGTCACCTTAGCAGCGCCGCGTCATTCGCGGGAGCAGGCGGCCGGGCGCGGTGTCCTACTCGTCCCGCCCCTGCAGCCCGAGCCTGCGCATCATCCGGTGCACGCTCTGCCTCGGGAGCTGCACGCGCTGGGCGGCGTGCGTCACCACCCCGTTCGCGGCGCGCAGGTGCTCGTGCAGGTAGGTCTTCTCGAAGGCCTCGAGCACGCGCTCCTTGGCCTCGTGGTACGGCAACGAGAAGAGGGTCTTCATCATCTCCATGCGCAGCCGGGCGTCGCTGGTCTCCTCCTCGCCCGGCGGGGGAGCGCGTCCCATCGCCCTCGCCAGCGCGTTCACGCCGAGGTCCGGAAAAGCCCCCAGCCGCTCCACCACGTTGCGCAGCTCGCGCACGTTCCCCGGCCAGTCGTGCCGGGTGAGCATCTCCACCGCGTCGGAGGGGATGGGCTGTCCGCGTCCTTTTGACTCGAAGAGGCGCGCCAGCATCGGGATGTCCTCGGGGCGCTCGCGCAACGCGGGCACGCGCACGCGGAACACCGCCAGCCGGAAGTAGAGGTCCTCGCGGAACCGCCCCGCCTTCACCTGCGCCTCGAGGTCCTTCTGCGTCGACGCCACCACCCGGACGTCCACCGGCACCGCCTGCCCGCCGCGCCTGAGCTCCCGCGCCTCGAGCACCCGCAGGACCTTCGCCTGCACCGGAAGGGACAGCTCGCACACCTCGTCGAGGAAGAGCGTGCCGCCGTGTGCCTCCTCGAACGCGCCCGGACGTGAGGCGCCCCGCTGCTGCGCCAGCGCGCCGAGCTCGTGGCCGAAGAGCTCGCTCTCCAGCACCGCCTCGTTCAGCGCGCCCACGTCCACCACCACGAACGGTCCGTCCGCGCGCGCGCTCTTCTCGTGCACCGCCCGCGCGAGCAGCTCCTTCCCCGTCCCCGCCTCTCCCTCCAGCACCACCGCGCTGTCCGCCGGCGCCGCGCGCTCGAGCAGCGCGAACACCCGCCGCATCGCGGTGGACCGTCCCAGCGCCTCGCCGAAGCGATCCGAGGCGGAGAGCGGCCAGTGGACCTCCTGCCGCTCGGGCTCGAAGCGCAGCTCGGTCCGGCCGAGGGTCAGCCGCGCCTTGCCGGTCAACCGCGCGTCGAGCACCTGCACGCCTTCGATGAACACGCCGTTGGTCGAGCGCAGATCGCGCAGCCGATAGCCGCCGGGTCCACCCGAGAGCTCGAAGTGCCGGCGCGACACCGAAGGGTCCGTCAGCTTCAGGCCGCAGGTCTCGTCGAGGCCCACCACCACCGTCTGCCCTTCGAGCGCCACCTCGGCGCCGCGGTCGGGGCCCTTGGTCACGCTGAGCTTCGCGCGCGGGAAGCGGGCCACCTCGGACTGCAACAGCTCGGTCACGCCTTCGTCTTCGGCCTGTTCGCTCATCGTCGTCACCACACCACGTCCTGGTCTTCGGTCACCCCGCCCACGTCCCGAACAGGCACCGTGCGGCCTCCCACCTTCAGGGTCCCGGTAAAGGTCCCGAGAGGCTGCAGGAACCGGCTGCGCACGAGGCGGAGGTTGCGCACTTCCCGGTGCACGTGCTGCGGCTCGAACCTCAGGCGCGCCGAGCCGTCCGCGGTCTCCAGCTCCCACGTCCCCACGCCGGGTGCGGAACGATCGAAGCGGAAGCGCGCGCGCGGCAGCGGGAAGAGCCCCTCGCCCACCCACACCGCGTTCTCGTTGCAGTGGGGGTTCGTCTCGTTGAAGCCCTCGACGAGGTTGAAGCCGAACGCCGTCCCGTCCTCGAGCCGCCCGTTGCCCATCGCCCAGCGCCACGCGGTCCTCCGCGCGAGCAGTCCCTGCGTGTAATCGGTCCCGCCCACGCCGCCGTCGAGGCTCCAGGTGCGGTCGCCGATCTTCAGGCTTCCCGAGCAACCGAGCGCGGCCCGCTTCACCGTGGCGTTGACGAGCCCGTCCCCCACCACCGGCGAGACCACGCTCAATGCCGGCGGCGCGCCGTGGGTGTGGAGCTCCAGCTCGAGCTGCAGCGGCGCTCCCCTGACGAACGGCTTCAGGTGGGCGCGCACCTGGATGTGCCCGCTCTGTGGCGCACGCGACATCTCCACCCTCGCACCGGGCCGTCCGAACCGGGCGACGAGACCTTCACCGGGACGGTCGTTCACCTCGAGGGTCGTGCCCGGGATGCCGAGCAGCCCTTCGTCGAAGAGCGGCCGCTTCGTCTGCCGATCGAGCACGGTGACGAAGCTGTTCGAGCCATAGCCGAGGTGCACCACCGCCAGCGCGACCACCACTTCGGGCGTGACCGCCTGCGCGTACATCCAGCGCTTTCTCTTGAGGAAGCGCAGCGGCGCGGGGAGCGCCCAGGGACCTCGAAGACGGTGGAGCGCAATCTCCGCGAGCTCGCCCTGCCAGGTACCGAAGCGGGGATGTCCGTGCGGATCCTCCATCGTCGGAGGCACCGCCGGGAGCGACAGCAGGCGCGCGTGGGTCATCAGGCACTCATCGTGCCCTGTTTCGACCTGCCGCTGCCAGCCGGCCCCCTACGCGTCCCCTTCGACGTTCCGCTCCAGCAGCGCGCCGGACCAGGTGAGCCCGGAGCCCACCACCGCCATCGCCACCGCGTCGCCCAGGGCCGGATCGTCCCAGCGCTCGGACATCACCGACGGTGCGCCGGCCGCGCCGCAGTTGCCGCGGTTGTCCACGTTGTAGTGGTGGCGCGCGTCCGGGACCTCGCAGCGCTTCTGCACCGACTCCAGCATCCGGAGGTTCGCCTGGTGGCCGATCAGCGTCACGCTGTCCTGCGCGCGGCCGCCGCGGAGCGCGAGGTAGGTCTCGGTGGCGCGCTTGATGGCGAAGGCCTGCACCGCCGAGCCCGCCTGCACGAAGTGACCTGCGCGCGGCACCTGTACCTTGTCCCAGCCGGCAGGGTCGCCGCGCACCAGCGTCTCGGTGATCCGCCACGGGCCCGGCACGCGGGGAGACACCACCGCCGCCGTGCTCGCGTCCCCCCAGAGCACGCAGGACGAGCGGTCGCGGTAGTCCACCACCCGGGTGCTGTTCTCCGGGTTCACCACGAGGATGAAGTCCGGCAGCCGCTCGGGGCGCATGCCGGCGAGGAAGTGGAGCTGCACGCAGAAGCTCGAGCACGCGCTGTTGATGTCCAGGGACGGCGCGTCCACACCGAGCTCCGCGGCCACGCGGTTGGCCTCCGCCGGGATGCACGCGTCCGGCGAGCAGCCGCCGGCGATCACCATCCCGATGTCCGAGGGCTTCAGCCCCGCGCGCTCGAGGGCCATCTTCGCGGCCAGGGCGCCGGTCTGCGCGTTGGAGAGCTCCGCCGCCTCGAGGGCCGCGCGCACGTCTTCGTTGCGGGTGTGCCGGATGTAGTCGAGCGGGAGCACCGTGTGACGGCGCTTGATGCCCACCCGATCGGTGATCCACGCGTCGTTGGTGCCGATCTCGAGCGACTCGAGGAAGGCGTTGTCGATGACGTTCTGAGGATGAAAGTGGCCGAGCGCGTGCAGATACATGTCGAGGTCCAACCCACATCGCCTGTTTTCACTTCCCGGGCGAGCGTCCTTTCAAGCGTACCCACGTGGCGCCCCACCCACCCGACATTTCTTCAGCCGTCCAGTAACGTTCCACCTCCGGCATCCGCCCGAGCTGCGCGTGGACCTGGCGACGCAGCGCGCCGATGCCCTTCCCGTGGATGATCCGCACGTCGAGCACGCCCTTCTCCAGGCACGCCTCGAGGTACGCCTCCACCACGTCCTTCACGTCCTTCGGGCGGAAGGGGTGCAGGTCCAGGGTCCCGTCGATGGGGAGCTCCACCACTTCGTCTTCGGGGCCTTCGTTCATGAATTTCGTCCGCCTCGACTCGTAGAGGTCCACTAAGAGGACAGCCACCATGCGCCGTGCCCGCGTCTCCCCCCGCCTCGCGCTGTTCGTCGCCGCCGCGCTCCTGCTGCCCGGCTGCGCGACGTTGCAGAGCTTCTTCCGCAGCACCTTCAAGAAGCCGGACCTGCGCTTCAAGACGGTGAATCTACAGAACGTCGACCTGGGCGGCGCGAGGCTCGACACGGTGTGGCTGCTCGACAACCCGAACCCCATCGGGCTCAAGCTGGCCAGCATCGACTACACGCTGTTCATCGAGGACAAGCAGGTCGTCGCAGGGCGCCCGCGGAAGGGGCTGCAGATCCGCCCCTCGGACAAGGCCGAGCTCACCTTCCCCGCCGAGCTCAAGTTCGCCGACCTCGCGAGCACCGCGCTGGCCTTCCTCAACCAGGACACCGCGAAGTACCGCGCCGAGGGCAGCATCGGCATCGAGACCCCGCTGGGGATCATCAAGCTGCCCATGCGCAAGGAGGGCGTGTTCGAGGTGCCCAAGGTCCCCGCGTTCACCCTCGACCGGCCGGTGATCAAGTCGCTCAACCTCACCAGCGCGACGATCGAGATCCCCCTCAAGCTCACCAACAAGAACAGCTTCCCGCTCCCGCTCACCGGGCTGGCAGGCAACATCCACATCGGCGGGGCGCAGGTGGGGACGGTCAACGCGGGACAGCTCGGGCTTCTGCCGGCGAAGGGGACGCACACGGTGGCGCTGCCGGTGACGGTGGACTTCACCCGCGCGCTGCAGGCCGCCAACGCGATCCGCCAGGGACGGGGCCGCGTGCAGCTCAGCGCCAACCTCACCTCCGGGAAGGGACAGGTGCCGGTGAACGTGGACAGCGTGCTCGACTTCCTCAGGAAGTAGGGGCCGGCTGCCTGCCACGTCTCGCAATGGAGGTGGGTCGTCAAGCTGAGGGAATGGAAGCGTTCCTCGGCGCGGTGGTGAGCATCGCCGTCCCCCTCTTCGCCATCTCCAGCATGGCCTCGGTGGGCGTGGGGCACGACCTGCGCGAGGTGACGCGCCCGTTCCGCCGGCCCCTGATGCTGGTGACCGCGATCCTGGCGAACTTCGTGGCCATGCCGCTCTTGAGCGTCCTGCTCATCCGCGCGTTCAATCTGCCGCTGCCGCAGGCGACCGGGCTGTTCCTCGTGGCGAGCGCGGGCGGCGCGGCGTTCCTGCTGGCCCTGGTGCGGATCGCGAGAGGCGATGTGGCGCAGGCAGGCGGCCACCTCCTCATCCTCACCCCGTTCACCATCCTCTTCCTGCCGATCGTGATCCCCATCGCGATCCCGGATGCGACCGTGCAGGTCGTGGACATCGCGGTCTCGTTGACGCTCACCATGCTGCTGCCGCTCGCGCTGGGCGTGGTCTTCCGGAAGAAGCTCCGCCACCTGGTGCCGAAGCTGATGCCCAAACTCGGGAGGACCTCGCAGATCTCGCTGGTGGTGCTGCTGGCGGCCATCCTGCTCAACAACCTGCCGGCCGTCGGCTCGCTGCTCGGCACGTCCGCCATCCCCGCGGCGGCGCTGCTCATCCTCGGCGGGCTCATCATCGGCTACGTGGGGAGCGTCCCGTCCAAGAACTCGCGGGTGGTCCTCTCCCTCGCCACAGGTCAGCGGAACATCGCCGCGGCGATGATCGTCGCCGCCACCGGCTTCGAGACCCGCGAGCCTCTGGTGATGGTGGTGGTCACCTCGCTGGTCGCCTTCGTGGTCCTCTTCCCCGCCGCGTACTTCTTCCGCAGGGTGCTCGGGCGGCACGCCGCGAGGGAGCGCGTTCGCTTCAAGTCTCGCGACGTGGGGCCGTATCCGTTCGACCGGCGCCGGCGGGTCTGAGGGTCTGCGCAGGTTTCTGCAGATGTGAGGAAACGTCGGCGGCTCGATTGGGATAATGCGGTCGCATCGTCATGAATCCGCATCAGGAATACAGGGCCCTGCCGCTCATCGCGCCGCAGCCGAAGGGGAAGTCCCGGTTGAACGCGCTGGCCGACCGGCGCGCAGGTCACGCAGAGCGCAGGGGGGGCATCCGTCCGCCGGTTGCCACCGAGAGCGATCGCCGCGAAGGCCGCGACCGCCGCGCCACGCCGCGGGTGCCGTGCGAGCTGGACGTGGAGGAGCGCGCTCTGGGCGCCCGCTACTTCCGGGTCACGCGAGACCTCTCCACCTTCGGCCTGTGCACCCTGACCGGCTTCACCCACCCGGTGGGCACGCGGCTCGACCTCCTGCTCCATCTGCCGGACGAGGTCCGCGAGCCCGTGCGCGTCCACGCCGAGGTGGTGGGAATCGACCCCTCCGGAAACGGTACCCGGCTCGCGTTCCGGAACCCGCCCGTCGAAGCCGTGCGGCGGATCCACCGGTACCTGCGCGCGCGGGCGTAGCGGTTCGTCCGCTACCGGCCCAGCGCGGCCAGGGCCTCGGCCTCCAGCTTCGCCTCCTCCCGCAGACGGGAGAGCCGCCACGCGCCGTGGCCCGCGAAGAGCGGGAGCAGGCCCAGGGTGAAGACGCAGTCGAGCCCCACGCCCAGCAGCACCAGCCCGATGATCATCAGCCCCAGCGAGCCGGTTGCGATCCACGCAACGCGCGGCGCGTCGTCCTGGCGGCGGATCCGGACCGCGCACCCCGCCAGCGTCACCGCGATCGCCAGCGAGCCCATGGGCATCAGTCCCTTCGGGGGGCCGCCGGTGATGTGCATCGCCGCGTCGGTGAGGAAGAAGAGCGACATCCCGCCGAGCGCCAGCGGCACCAGCGCCGCGAGCCCGTACACGCGCCCCAGCGTCCGCCGCAGCTTCCCGCTGCGCTCCTCCGCCGAGCCGTGTTGCCGAACGAGGCAGCGCACGCAGATGCCGCGGGAGCGGGCCTTCTCGTCGAGGAAGCACCTCGGGCAGGTGAAGGTGCCGCACCGCAGGCAGGGGGCCATGGCCGCCGCCTCGGCGTGGACCGGACACGGCGCGTCCGGGTGCGCGGTGGTCACGGCAGGCGGAACGGGCTCTTCTTCCCGTGCTCGACGAGGAGGTCGTACAGCACCTTGTTCTGCCGCGCGTCCTCCAGCGCGTCGTGGCGGCCGCCCTTCTGCTTCGGCAGCGTGGGCTCGCCGGCCATCTCCCAGAGCTGGCGCAGGTCGCGGGTGAAGCGCGGCAGCGAGCGCGGCAGGTCCGGCATGGCGCCGAAGAGCTGGCAGAGCACCACGTGGTCGTAGGCGCCGAACCAGGCCCACAGCTCGGGGTCCTTCCCGCCGCGGGTGAGGAACGCCAGCACCTCGTCACGGATGCGCGAGCGCGGCTTCCACCGCTCGTCGGTCACCGGCGGGAGCTGCGCGAGCACGTTCTCCTTCACCCACGGGATCGCCTTCGAGGGGTCGAAGTCGGTGGAGATGGCGGTGTACTCGGCGCCGTCGTCGGAGACGATGCCGATCGACACCAGCTCGATGGTGCGTCCGTCTTCGATGAACTCGGTGTCGTAGAAGTAGCGCGTGCGGCGGCTCACCGGCACCGCTTATCACCGAACCGCTGCGCTCAACGGCCCAGGTCGAACGCGTCCGTCGGATCGCACATCGTCGCCCGCCACAGGTGGGCCTCCCGCCGCCAGGCGCTGCGCCCGAGGAGCTGATTCCTGGGCTTCCAGCTCCGGCAGATGCCGCGCGCGAGCTTCGGCTGCCCGTGCCGCCGAGACCGGCAGTTGCACTCGAGCGACGGACGCTTCGCGAACCGCCAGACGCTCCGCTCGCAGACACAGTGCAGCGCCGGAGCCGGCCTCCCGGGAAGCCCCCGGTGCACCGTCCCGAGGTGATGGCGCCGCCGCCGCTCGCCCACCCGGATGGTCCGGTCCCGCCTGCGCTCCCTCGGTCTCAGTGACATCGTCGTCCGGGCCCTCCTTCAGGTCCTTCGGGGAAGCATATCGGCAGGGCGGACACGGCGGAGGGCGTGCCACGCACCGGGGGCAGAAGGCGCCGCCTTTACGGTCCCGGCCGGCCTTGGCAAGGTGACGCACCATGTCCGAGAAGCACGAGAGCCCCTCCTTCGCTCCCGCGATGGCGCTCCTTCTGTTCGTCACCCTCACCGGCACCGTGTCGCTCGCTTGCACGCCGGATGCGGCCACGCGGCGGGACCGCTCCAACTTCGGCGGCACCGCGGGCAGGGTCACCACGCCCGAGCAGGACCGCTGCGCGATGCACGGCCAGTCCGGCGTCCGCGCCTCCTGCGACGAGGCGAAGTACGTGGCGCAGAACTACGTCCGCAGGCTCGCTCCCGGCGATGCCATCTGCCTCGAAGGTGGCTTCGGCGAGGAGCCGGGGGCGGCGTGCCTCGCGCGGGCGGCGGTGACGAGCGTGGGGACGAACCTCGTGCTGGTGGAGATCCGCGCGCCGAAGCCGAACTCGCGCTGGTACGCCCACCAGATGTCTCAGATCTGGTTCGAAGAGGGCGCGCTGGTGGACCTCTATCTCGCCGAGCAGGGCTACTGATGGGCCTCTGGGACAAGGTGAACGGGCTGCGCGAGTTCGCGGGGATGCTCTCGCCGGCGGAGCTTCGCCGCCTGGGACGGACGCGGGTGGACGACCTCGTCCAGCGCGAGGTGCCGAAGGCGCGCCTGCGGCTGCAGTCGCTCGAGGACCGCTACCCGTCGGCGGACAAGCGCGAGCTCGCGCAGCGCCTCATCGACGAGAAGAAGGGCGTGGCCGGCATGGTGGGCGGCGTGAGCGGCGTCTTCGGCGCGGTGAGCATCCCCGCCGACCTGATGGTGATGCTCTGGCTGGAGCTCACCCTGCTGGTGGACGTGGCCACGCTCTACAAGCGGAACCTCAAGAGCGAGCACGAGCGCGCCGAGCTGCTCGACCTCTTCGGCGTGACCAACGGCGTGGGGCCCTTCACCCGGTCCACGCCGCGGGCGCTGGGCACTTTGGCCGGCTTCCTCCTCGCGCGCGGAGGGCTCAAGACCTTCGGACGCGCCATGCCGGTGGTGGCCGCGCCCATCTCCGCGTGGCTGAACAACCAGCACATCCAGCGCGTGGGCGAGGCCGCCGTCCGTCACTTCCAGGGCTTCGACAAGGCCCGGAAGAAGTCCGAGGGTGGGGAGTAGCGATTACCGAACGAGCGCGGCAACGGCTACCCGCCCCGCCGCTCGTCCAGCCAGTCCCTCCCGGTCACGACGGGAAGCTGCAGGGCGCGCTCGCGCTCGAGGTCGAGCTGGCCGATGTGCAGCGACAGCGGCGCCTGCACCCACTTGTAGATGGACTGCAGGAAGAGCCGGACGAACTTGTCCACGTACCCCTTCATCGTGTCTGCGGGGATCTCGGGGAACAGCTCGCCCATCGCGGCCAGCACTTCATGCGGCAGCAGCTTCTCGCCGGCGAAGAGGTAGAAGCACCCGTCGAGCACGGGGAAGGGCATCAGCTCCTCCTCGCCGACCTGGCCGGGGGCCAGCTCCGGCCCCGCGTCCTTCGCCAGCACCTTGCGGATGCCCTCGTAGCCGCGCGTCTCCAGCAGGTAGTCGAGCAGGTACATCACCACCGTCTTGGGGATGTTGGCGATGACGGCCAGCGCGCCCATCAGGTCGCCGCCGATGGTGGTGTAGCCCACCGCCTTCTCCGACATGTTCCCCGACTGCACGAAGAGCCCGCCGGCGGTGTTGCTCCAGTTCCACATCCGCAGCGCGCGCAGCCGGGCCTGGATGTTCTGCTCGGTGAGCGCGGTGAGCGGCTGGCCCCCCAGCATGGTGAGGGTCGCCTCGCGTTCGCGCTCGAAGGCGTCGTCGATGGAGACGACCTCGAAGGGCACGCCCAGGTCCCGGCAGATCGCCGCCGCCGCGTCCTCGGTCTGCTGCGAGGAGTAGCGCGAGGGCATGTAGAAGGCCCGGATCAGCGAGCCCGGATCCGCAGGCCGCACCCTGCGCGCGTACCGGTGCACCACCAGCAGCGCCAGCAGCGAGTCCCGCCCGCCCGAGAGCGCCACGCCGAACACGCGGAAGGCGCCGTTCTTCTCGAAGTAGTCCCCCACCCCCAGCGCCAGCGCGTCGAGGATCTCCTCGCAGAACACGGCCCGCCGGCCGGGCGCGGCGGCGGCAGGCTCGGGGAGGAAGTAGCTGCGGTGGGCGGGCACGGGATAGCGCAGCGCCTCCCGGTCGGTCGCAAATCCCGAGGTGCAGTCGATCACCGGCACCGCCGGGTTCACGGCCAGCCAGTCGTCCCGGTCCAGCCGCCAGGTGCTGTTCTCGCCCCGCAGCCGCAAGGTCCGGTCGAGGTCCACGTTGGCGGCCGCGAAGCCCTCCTGGAAGCGCGGCGCCTCCAGCACCGGCTTGCCGTTCTGCGAGACGTACCCGCCGCCGTCGAACACCAGCCCGTCGTTAGAGCCCACCGCGTTCGAGTAGAGCAACGTGCACTGGTGGTCCGCCGCGCGGGTGTGGATGAGCTCCCGCCGCGATTCCGGGAAGCCGATCCGGTAGGGCGAGGCGGACACGTTCACCACCAGCTCCGCCCCGCTGAACGCGCGCCGCTTGAGCGGTCCGTCCACGCTCCAGAGGTCCTCGCAGACCTCCACCGCCATCACGCCGAAGTCGAAGCGGAAGAGCAGGTCGCCGATGGGCACCCCGCGGTGCTCGCCGCGCATCCCCGCGTGCCCGCGCGAGAAGGTCCGGCCCTCGTAGAAGACGCTGTAGGTGGGCAGCTTCTCCTTGGGGACGAGC
>CAZCWA010000141.1:0-11088 GCA_964502265.1 uncultured Myxococcaceae bacterium
TTGATCGCCGGCGGCCACAGCTCGTTGTTCAGCACCGCCGAGAGCTGCACCACCGGCACCTGCCTGCGCAGCCAGCCTGCGACGCGCTCGTGCATCCGGTGGTACGCGCTGCCGGGCCTCAGCGGCGCGGGGTCCCGGGCCAGCACCTTCGGCGCGGCGAGGAAGCGCGCGGTCCGGTAGCCCGCCGTCCCGCTCACGAGGCTGAAGAGCCCCGCGTGCAGCGGAGAGGAGACCACGTTGAGGTGCACCACCACGTCCGCCTCGAGCACGGCGCGGTTCAGCTCCACCGGCCCTTCGGGCTCCTCCCCGAGGCGCAGCAGGCTCGGGCCGCTCTCCGCGTCGTGCGACTGGATGGGATAGCGCTCCATCGCCGCCTGGCCGAATCGCTCCACCAGCTCGGGCTGGCGCCACTGGCGGGAGAGGCCGTTGGCCACCAGAACCGTCACCCGGTTCCCCCGCACGCCGTGGTCTTCGAGCACCGAGAGGACGGCAGCGAGCATCTCGCGCCGGCAGTCGCGCGACTGCGGCGGCACCGGCAGCGAAGGGTCGTCGATCACCACCGCCACGCGCGCGTTGGGCTTCAGGTACTCGGCGAGCCTCTGCCCCGAGATGGGCTCCTCCAGCGCGCGCTGACACGCTTCGGAGAACGGCTCGAGCGCGGGCAACGGTGAGGGCGGGCGAAGCAGCCGCGCGTCGGCGGGAAGCTCGGGGGCGCGGAGATCGAATCCGGAGAAGAGCAGCGTCCTGGACACGCGCGGACCGTATCACCCCGCACGTGACGCTGTCGGATGCCGGATAGCCCCGCTTGTCCCTGCTGCCGGCGGTGCGCACATCGGACGCAGCACGCAGATTCGCGCTGCCGCGGGCGAACCCTTTGTCTAAGAGCAGAGCCCTATGAAGATCGCCGTCCTCACCGGCGGGGGCGACTGCCCCGGCCTCAACGCAGTCATTCGCGCCATCGTCCGCCGCGCCTCCACCCATGGCTTCGAGGTGATGGGGATGCGCAACGGGTGGAAGGGCCTCATCGACGACGACCACTTCCGGCTCACGCGCGAGGCCACCAGCGGCATCCTCCACCGCGGCGGCACCATCCTCGGCACCAGCCGCGTGAACCCGTTCAAGGCGCCCAACGGGCTGGAGCGGGTGAAGAAGACCATCGAGCGTCACGGCATCGGCGCGGTGGTGGCCATCGGCGGCGAGGGGACGCTCAGCGCCTCGAGCGCGATGTACGAGCACGGCCTGAAGATCGTCGGCGTGCCCAAGACGATCGACAACGACCTCGGCGGAACGGACGTGACCTTCGGCTTCGACACCGCGGTGCACATCGCCACCGAGGCGATCGACCGGCTGCACTCCACCGCCGAGTCGCACAGCCGGGTGATGGTGTGCGAGGTGATGGGCCGCCACGTGGGATGGATCGCGACCTACGCGGGCATCGCCGGCGGCGCGGACGTGATCCTCGTGCCCGAGTACCCCGCGGACCTCGACGCTGTGGCGCGCCACATCAAGCGCCGGGTGCAGATGGGCAAGCTCTTCAGCGTCGTCGTCGTCGCGGAGGGCACCAAGATCAAGAGCCACGCGGACGACGAGGAGCGGCTCGTCACCTCCGGCAAGCTGGACGAGGCGGGGCGGCCGCGGCTCGGCGGGATCGGCCAGATGGTGGCGGAGGAGATCGAGCGGCGCACCGGCATCGAGACCCGGTTCACGGTGCTCGGGCACATCCAGCGCGGCGGCTCGCCCACCGCGTTCGACCGGGTGCTCGCCTCCCGCTACGGCGTCCACGCCTGCGACATGGTGGCCCGCGAGGAGTGGGGAAAGATGGCGGCCCTCCGCGGTCCGGACATCGTCAGCGTGCCCTTGGCCGAGGCCACGCGGGAGCTCAAGCGCGTGCCGCCGGACTTCTTCGAGGTCGCCCAGGTCTTCTTCGGCGGTTGAATCTCCGGCGGGGGCCTCCGTCTGTCCGGTTCACCATGAACCGACTCCGTCGAATCACCTCCGCCCTCTTCGTCATCGGCGCCGTGGCGCTCCCGTCGGCAGCGCTCGCGGATGGCCGCTTCGGCAAGCGCAACGACAACCACCGCGACGGCCGTCACGGCGACTACCGGGGAGGACACCGCGGAGGCGGGGCACACATCGAGGTCCGCGTTCCCCGTCCGCCACGGCCTCCCGGCCGCTCCGGCGGCCGCTACGAACTGCACACCGTCAGCCGTTGGGTGGACGGGCACTACGTGAAGGACTGGGTCCCCGAGCGCTGCCACGAGGTCCGCCGCAGGGGTCCCCGCCACAAGCGGATGCACTGTGAGGGCGGCTACTACACCGACCGCTTCGTGCCCGGTCACTACCAGCAGGTCGAGGAGTGGGTGTGGGTCCCCGCCCCGCGCCGTCCGCACTGGCAGGTGTCCGTCTACGGCCGGTAACGGAGCACACCGCGTGTAGAGTGCTCCGCCTGCGCATGCGTCCGGACCTCTACGCGGAGATCGCCAGGCTCACCCACGAGGGCCGCGCGTTCGTCGTCGCCACCGTCATCGACACCGCGGGCTCCACGCCGCAGAAGCCGGGCACCAAGATGGTGGTGCTCGCCGACTCGACTCACGGCACCGTGGGCGGCGGCGCGATCGAGCTGCAGATCATCGAGGCCTCGCGCGCGCTGCTCGCGGATGCGGGTGCGACGACCCGGGTGATCGAGACGCACCTCACCCACGAACTCGGGATGTGCTGCGGCGGGAAGATGAAGGTCTTCCTCGAGAAGCACGGCGCGGTGCAGCGGCTCTACGTCTTCGGCGGAGGACACGTGGGACGGGAGCTGGCGAACCTCGCGCACCACGTGGGCTTCCGCGTCACCGTGATCGACGAGCGCGCGGACTGGCTGCGCAGCGAGAGGTTCCAGCCCGGCATCGAGCGCCTCGATGGGGATCCGGTCTCGTTCGCCACGGGTCTCGAAGGTGGGAGCGACACGTACTGCTGCGTGAGCACGCACGATCACCCGCTCGATCAAGCGGTGCTCGAAGCCCTGCTGAAGCTGCCGCGGCATCCTGCCTACATCGGCGTCATCGGCAGCGTGCGGAAGGCGGAGCGCTTCAAGCTGCGGCTGCGCGCGGCCGGCTTCGGAGACGAGGACGTCACCCGCTTCCAGAGCCCGATGGGCGTCCCCATCCACGCGCTCACGCCGGAGGAGATCGCGGTGTCCATCGTGGCCGAGCTCGTCTCGGTGCGCAGGCGCGATCAACCTCGCCGCTGAACACGACCGGGGGGCGGCCGCGTGAAGCCGCCTGACCGCTGGGCTAGTGTCCTCGCCAGCATGCGCTCCCGCTCGCCCGTCCGCTTCGCGCTGCCGTCACTCGCCCTCCTGGCCCTGCTCGTCGTCCACGCCTGCGGCCCCCAGTCACCGCCTCAGGAGGAGACGGACGCGGGCATCACCGCACCGCCGGACGGGGGCTCCAACGGCCCGGACGCTGGAGAGGACGCGGGCGCACCCGACGCGGGCATACCCGACGCCGGCGGGCCGGTGGACGCGGGCCTCACGGAGCTGCCGGTGGAGGAGTGGTGCGAGGCCAACGCGCTCGGCTTCTGCCTCCGCGCACGGCGTTGCCTCCAGGTATCGGAGGACGGCAGCGAGTGGGACGCGTGCATGACGCGCCAGCGCATGGCGTGCGATCAGACCGGCTTCACCCGCGGGGTGGCGGAGGGCCGGCTGGGCTACGACCCTGCCGCGGCCGCTTCCTGCGTGAACGGCTACGCGAAGGGGTCCTGCGTCGAGGCGCCCGCTGCCTGCGCACAGGTCTTCACCGGACAGGTGGCGGCGGAGGGCACCTGCCTGCTCGCACAGGAGTGCCAGGCGGGGAGCTACTGCCTCAACTGGACGAACACCTGTCCCCTCACCTGTCACCCGTACCGGGCCGTCGGCGACACGTGCAACTTCTCCGATCAGCAGTGCGACCCGGCGGAGGCGAGCTGCATCAACGTCTCCGGCCAGAACCGCTGCGTGGCGCGCAAGGCGGCGGGCGAGGCATGCGTGAACTGGAACGACTGCGCGCAGAACCACGGCTGCATCGACGGCGTGTGCGTGAAGCAGGTGGCCCGCCTCGGAGAGAGCTGCCGCGAGCGGCAGGGCTATCCCACCTGCGAGACCGACACCTTCTGCCGTCAGGAACCGCCACCGCCGGGGGGTGCGCAGGCCCCGGGCGTGTGCATGCGGAAGGCGGCGCTGGGCGGCGCGTGCGTGGGCTTCGGGTCCTGCCTCACCGGGCTTCGCTGCTCGAGCAACTACGCCACCGGCACCTGCATCCCGCTGGGTGGCCCGGGCGAGCGCTGCACCAACTACAACGACTGCCGCAGCGAGCTGTACTGCGCCGCCGCCACCGGGCGCTGCGCCCCGCTCCCCACCACCGGCGGTGACTGCAGCTCCACCGGCTCGAGCTACCGCTGCGCGAGCGGCCACTGGTGCGATTGGAACAAGGGCGATACCTGCCAGCCACTCGGGCAGCCCGGCGACGACTGCAACTATTCGGGCGCCTGCGCTTCGAATGCGTGCGTCGGTGCGGTATGCGTCGAGACCTGCTCCGTTCGTTGGGACGGAGGTCTGTAGGCGGAGGTCGGCCGGCCCCCGCGGAGTCGATGGCACAAACCTCGAGAACCGTCGTTGTCCTTGCCGCGGTGGCGTCCCTTCTCTGGGGATGCTCGTCGTCGCCGTACGCCCCCTTCGAGCCATGGCCCTCGGCGGACGCGGGCAGCAGCAGCGATGGAGGCGCCTCGGACGCGGGCATCCGCCCGGATGGCGGTGGCCTTCCCCTCGAGTCCGCGTGCAGCGTGCTCAACGCCAGCCAGTGCCTGTACCTGCAGCGCTGCGGCCTCATCGACTCCAGCGAGGAGGCGCTGAACGACTGCGAGTCGGTGCTCACCGTCACCCGCTGTGGCCCCACGCGCTGGCCGGCGCGTGCCGCGGCGGGCACGCTGCAGTACCACCCCGCGAACGCCCTGCGGTGTGCGGACGCCTGGATGACGCACGCCTGCGGCGACTTCGAACGCGAGCCCGGGGTGTGCGAGGACGTGACCTCTCCGGCGGCGGCGCTCGGTGGACGCTGCTACGGCGGGGTGCGCAGCGAGTGCCTCGAAGGCGTCTGCACCGGCGGCACCTGCCCACGCATCTGCAGGACCCGCGGAGACCTGGATGAGCTCTGCGAGGAGACGGACGACTGCAAGGCCTGGCTCTACTGCCGCAAGTCCGCCGAGGGCAGCGCGCTCGGCGCGTGCACGGCGTTCGGCTCGATCGGCGCCCAATGTGACGCGCACGAGCCCTGCGCGAAGGGCCTGGTGTGCGGGAGCTTCTCGCTCTGCGAACCGGCTGCGGTGTTGGGTGCGCCGTGTTCGGTCGGCACCTGCACCGAGGACGCCTGGTGCCAGTTCCCGGGCAGCGGGCCGGGCGCGTGTGTGGCGCGGGGCAACGAGGGCGCCGATTGCGCCTCGGACGACCAGTGCCGGCCGGACCTGCTCTGCCGCGCCGAGACCGCCACCTGCGAGCCGCGGACGGACGTGCCCGAAGGACAGACCTGCAGCCGGCGGCAGTCCTGCGCAGCCGGGCTCACCTGTGTGGGGACGGCGGACGATGGGGAATCCGATCGGCCTCAGGGCCTCGGCGTCTGCACGCAGGGGCGGCTGATCCACGCGCCGTGCACCTCGAGCTGGGACTGCGAGGCGCCGATGGCGTGCGCGAAGACCGGGGACGCGGACGGTGGCGTCGTTGGACGCTGCGGCCCGCGGCTGGACGACGGTGACCTGTGCGAGGCGACGCGCGACTGCTCGGTGCTCTCCGCGTGCGTGGGCGGAACCTGCGTGCGGTTGCCCCAGCCGGGCCAGCCCTGTCCGGAAGGTGCGTGCCTCTACGGCGCCTGCGAGGCGGGAAGCGGTGCGGGGCTCGTGTGCAAAGGGCCGGGCGGTCCGAACGCGGCCTGCGCCGAGAACGACGACTGCGCCTCGCTGCGCTGCGTGTCCGGCCGCTGCCTCGCCGCGTGCTCCCCCTGAAGCAACCGGCTGAGAAACAGGAAGCGGCACCACGTGGGCTCGCCGAGAACGCCCTCGTGGTGCCGCCGGTGTTGCGGCCTGTGTGAAGTCTGTGCGCCCTAGAACGCGTACCGGGCGATGAGCGAGCCGCGGGTGTCGCGGGAGGGAGACTCGGTGCCGCCCGCGAAGGTGTTGGTGTTGACGTGCATCACCTCGAGGCCGAGCGTGCCGCCGTCGATCACGTGGAAGCCCGCGGTCCCGCCCAGCACGAGGTTGCTGCGGATGCCGAGGTTCACGCCCTCCACCGTGTCCTGCGGGTCATCGAACCCGGCGTAGAGGCCGGCGGTGAACCGCGGGTGGAAGGCGTACTTCGCGGAGGCGAGGCCGCCCATGCTGGTGATGCCGAAGGCCTCGTTGGCGTCGTTCATCACGATCGACTGGCCCACGCCGGTGCCCAGCCCCGCGCCCTGGCCGTACCAGACCTTGCCGCCGAGCGTCAGCTTGCCGAAGCCGAGCGAGGTCGCGGCCTCCGAGTACCAGGAGGTGAGGGAGGTGGACTCGGCACCGGACGCGCCGGTGAAGCCGACCATCGGCTGCCAGGCGCCGCCGGCGAGCGCGATGAAGCTCTTCGGGTTGAGCTGATAGGCCACCTGGGCAATCGCCGCCGGGAGCGCGTGCTCCATCAGGGCGTACTTCGCGGTGTTGGTGCTGGCCTGCAATATACTTCCGGTCACGCCGGTGGTCGGCGCGAGGGTGACCATCGCCTTGACCGGGCCGAAGTTGCGGAACACCGAGAGCTGCGGCGTGCGCGCCCAGGCGTTGCCCTGACGGAGCAGCGCGTTCGGGCTGTACGACTCGGGGAGGATGGGCAGGTTGGGCAGCCAGTACTGGCCCACCAGCACGCCCACCGTGTCCTGGAAGTCGATCGACACGTAGGCGTGGCGAAGGCGCGGCGAGGAGATGGTGCCCCAGTCGAGCTCGAGGAAGCCCTTCGCCTCACCGGTGCCCTCCAGCTTCGACTCCACGCCGAAGTTGAGGCGGGTGCCGTACGGCTCGACGGAGAAGCCGCTGCGGCCGCTCTCCTCGGCGACGGTGATCAGCCACGGCCGGCTGCCGGAGGCGTTCTGGTCGAAGTGCGCGGCGCCGTAGAGGAAACCGCCGACCTTCAGCTTCACCTTCGCATCGGGCGGCGTCAGCTCGAGCGAATGGGCGAGCGCGGGGAACAGCAGAAGGGACAGTGCGGCGACTGTCAGGGGACGAAGCGTCACGAGGTGGCTCCTGAAGGTGTGCGATCCGGGCCGTGTGCAAGGCCCTTGCCGCACGCGCGCACAGCGAGGCACGCCCCTTCAGCACGCAAGACTTGCGGAAAGTGCGCCCGAAGCGCCCTCGCGCGCGCAAGCCGTTCAGCGCGATCGGCTCAGCGCGTCCGGCTCAGCGAAGCCCGCTCAGTCGGAGCCCGGGTCCGGCGCGACGAGCGGCTCGTCGAGGACGGGAAAGCGGCCGGCGTTGGGCAGCGCGTAGTGCCACCACTCCATCCGGTTCTTGCGGAAGCCCTCGGCCTCCATCGCCTCGCACAGGAGCTCGCGGTGACGGGTGGCCGCCTCGGAGGCGCCCGCGTACCCGTGGTGGGCGGCGCGGGTGAAGGTATCGAACGGGGTGGGATGCTCGAGCTCGCGGCCTTCGCGATCGGCGAGGCCGAGGTCCACCGCCGCGCCCCGGTTGTGGTGCGAGCCCTTCGCCGGATCCGCCACGTAGCCGGGCTTCGGGAGGATCTTCCACATCTCCCACTGCACCGAGCGCGGCCGGTAGCAGTCGTAAAGGAGCAGCCGGTAGCCCTTCTCGCGCAGCCGGTCCGCGACCTTCACCAGCCGCTCCACCGTCTGCGGCAAGAGCAGGCAGCGCGCGCCGTCCGGGTAGACCTTCCGCCCGATGAAGTTGTTCTCCGTCGCGTAGCGCAGGTCCAACACCACGTCCGGGATGTGCGCGGTGACGTCCACCAGCGCGGGCGCAGCCTTCCGCTTCGGCTGGGAGGAGGGGGGCGCGGCGGCGAGGGAGAGCCCCGTCCACAGCAGCGGCACCACGAACAGCCATGCACCCAGACCACGCATCACGCCTCCACGTACCTCGTCGGATCGGGAACGCCTGCCTCCACGAATCCCTTCCGGCGCAGCTTGCAACTGTCGCAGCGGCCGCACGCCCTGCCGTCCGGGTCCGGGTCGTAGCAGGAGTGGGTCATGCCGTAGTCCACGCCGAGCGCGATGCCGGCCCGGATGATCTCCCCCTTGGTGAGCCCGGAGAGGGGCGCGTGCACGGTGAAGCGCTTGCCCTCGACGCCGGCCCGGGTGGCGAGGTTCGCGAGCGACTCGAAGGCGCGGATGAACTCCGGCCGGCAGTCCGGGTAGCCGCTGTAGTCCACCGCGTTGACGCCGATGTAGAGGTCCTGCGCGCCGATGACCTCGGCCAGCCCCAGCGCCAGCGAGAGCATGATCGTGTTGCGCGCCGGCACGTAGGTGTCCGGGATGCCGCCGCCCATCTCGGACTCGTCCCGGTCCTTGGGCACGGGCTGGTCCGCGGTCAGGGACGACCCGCCGATGGCGCGCAGGTCGAGCCCCACCACGCGCACGTCCTCCACGTTCATCGCCCTGGCCACCGCCTTCGCGCGATCGATCTCCACCGCGTGCCGCTGCCCATAGGAGACGACGAGACAGGCGGGCTCGAAGCCGTCGCGCTTCGCCATCGCGAGGCAGGTGGTGGAGTCCAACCCGCCCGACAACAAGACCACCGCCCGCTTCTTCACGTCCGTCATTGCCTGCGTCCTCCGGTCACGCGCCACAGGAGCGTGCACCCGGTGAAGGACCCACACGCGCCCTCCTGCGGCGTTATCCGATGTTCGAGGACTCCGCACGCGCGCACCGCGTCGTAGCCGGTGTCCTGCGGCCCGGGCGCCTTGATGCCGGCGTCCTCGTCCACCGGAACCGCGCCGTCCTGCAGCAGCGCCTGTCCATCCTGCGGGCATGCAGCGCCCAGTGCGGCATCCTGGCTCGCGGAGAGGATGGCCACGCGCAGCCGCTCGGTGACGACGAACCGGTTGTCGTCGCACAGGCCGGCCTCGAAGCGGCGCGGCGCGTCGTGCTCGGAGGTGAAGCGCTGCCCGTCCCACGCGCCGTCCTGATTCGCTCCCGACACCGTGAACCACGCGCCCTCCCCGGAGGAGCGCCTCGAGAAGATGCCCTCGAACTCGAAGCGGCCGCCCTCCGGGATTTCGCTGAAGGGGCAGGCGCCGCGGTCGACCAGCTCGGCGGTGAAGCGGAAGCGGCCGATGACCTCGTCGCCCGGAGGCGCGGTGTCGCCGCCGCAGCCGAGCACCAGCGCGACCGAGACGCCCAAAGCCACGCGAGGGAACCGGGACGTCATGGCCACGCTACAAGAGCTCCACCGCACGCCGGGCGATGGCGTGGAAGACGCGGCTGCCGGCGAGGACCTGCGCGGTGTCGACGGTCGAAGGATCCAGACCACGCACCTGCTCGTCGAGCTGCGCGATGACCCGGCAGGCGGCGAGCGAAGCGGGCCACGCTTCGAACGTGCTCACGGCGGCCGCGGTGACATCGAGCGGAAGTCCCCCCGGCACGAGCCAGCGGCTCTCCGCACCCAGCGACAGCGCGAGCGCACACAGCCAGCCCAGCTCCACCGGTCCGAAGATCCCGAGCGCGCCCGCGCCCACCACGAGCTCACCTTCGCCCAGCACCCACGCCTCCACCGCGCCGTGCGGATCGAGGTACAGGCGCGTCCCGCCCGCGCCCAGGGCGCCGAGCGCTTCGGTCAGCGCGGCGTGGAGCCTCGGCATGGACTGGGTTGTGATCTCCTCGAGCCGCAGGGGGTGCGGCAGGTCGTCCCCCGGGTTGCGGATCGCCAACGTCCCGGTCGGTGCCGGACGCGCGGGCTCGGTGCTGCCGGTGAGCGCTGCGCCGAAGCCGTCCGCCATCACCGCCGCGTCGTGGCGGCCGCAGAGGTGCAGCGCCTCGGCGAAGAGGGTCCAGCCGTCCGCATCCACCGGGCGCTCGTGCAGGAGGGTGGGCCACAGCGTGACCGCGAAGGCCGCGCCGTCGGCGGTCGGGGACAACCGCTCCGCCAGCTCGCGGCGTGCGGCCGGCGAGAGGTCCGGTCCCACCCGCTCCGCGAGCCGCAGCGCGAAGGGGACGAGCGAAGCCCGCGCGTATCCGAGCGCGAGCGCCTCCAACGCCGCCGGATCGTCCCCGGCGAGTCGCTCGCGAAGCTGCAGCGCCTCTCCTGCCCGCCCGAGCAGCTCCGACCACTCGGCCCGAACTCGAAGCCGCTCCGGCGTCTCCTCCGCCGCCGCGAGCACGCGCAGCGCCTCCTCGATGTCGCCGAACCGTGCGAACCGTTCCGCGAGCCCGTCCGGATCCTCTTCAGGAGATCCACTGAGCGCACGCAGGCACTCCAACGCCTCTTCGGCGAGCCCTGCGCGCGCGTAGGCATCGGCCGCCCGCAGCACCTGCCCTGCCTCGCGCCAGGCCCGGGCGGCGAGCACGGGGTCATCCTTCGCCTCGCACAGCTCCGCCACCAGCGCGTGGCGATCAGCGGAGGGCCTCGCCGCCAGCGATGCGCGCGCCGCCTTCAGCGCACGCTCGAGCTCACCCGCCGACTGGAACACCCGCGCCGCACGCGCTTCGTCCTCACCGCCCGTTCCGACCGAACCTCTCCGGATCAGCGCCTCGGCCAGCGCAATCGGCTCTCCTGCGGCCTCGAGGAGCGGGATGAGCGCATCGAGCGCCTGCAGGTAGCCTGCGCCTCCCGGTCCGCGCCTGACCACCTCCTCCAGCCACGCCCGCGCCTGCGCGGCATCGCCCGCCGCCTGCGCCAGAGCCGCCTGCTCCAACCGGAGCACCGCGCGCTCGTCCTCGTCCTCCTCGCCCAGGGCCTCTGCGAGCCGCGCCAGCGCATCCACGAGCCGCTCCCGCTGTGCCCCACCGCCCTTGCGCAGCGCCTCGCCCAGCGCCCGCAGCGCCTCGACGTTCTGGGGATCCGCCGAGGCCGCGCGCTCACGGAAGTCGAGCGCCCGCTCCCCACCGT
>CAZCWA010000142.1:0-10963 GCA_964502265.1 uncultured Myxococcaceae bacterium
TGATGCTCTACAAGAATGCCTACGGGGTGATCATCTTCCCCGGCGGCTTCGGGACGATGGACGAGCTCTTCGAGATCTGGCGGCTCCGGATCGCCGGGCGGCTCGCGGACCCCTTCGTGCTCTTCGGCCGGGACTTCTGGTCGCCGCTCATCGAGGCGATGCAGCGCGGGCACATGCAGGGGCGCGACGGCGCGCTGGAGCAGCTCCACCTCACCGACGATCCGGAGGAGGCGATCGCGAAGGTGACCGGAGATCCCGCCGCCTCGCGCGAGGGCTTCGGCGAACCGCTGACGGAGCTCGGCGGCCGCGTCGCCCGCGAGCTGGTGGAGGGCCTGGCCTTCCTCGAGTCCTTGCCGCCGGCGGTGACGGTGCTCGGGGGCTCGCGGTTCGAGCAGGGCGATCCCTTCCTCGAGCTGGGGGAGGAGCTGGCGTTCAGGCTGGCGAAGGAGGGCGTCCCCACCCGCGCGGCGGGCCCCGGTCAGCTCTCGGTGTGCCTCTCGCGCGGCGGGCACCGGGGCGCGCGCTTCCTGCCGCAGCAGGCGTTCGGGATGCGCCGCGAGGACGCCCGCAACCTCTACGGCGCGGACCGCGTCCACGTGGTCAACGACCGGCTCACCCACAAGGTGCTGCTCACCGAGGGCTCGCGCGCGGTGGTCGCCATGCCCGGCGGCATCGGCACCCTGGACGAGCTCTTCAGCGTCGTCTGCCAGCTCCAGACCCGGAAGATCCCGCACCGCCGCGTCGTGCTGCTCGGCACGGCGCACTGGGCGCCCCTGTTCGATGCGCTGCGCCGCCAGATGCTCGACGGGCCCCGTCAGACGATCAGCGCCGCCGACCTGGACCTCGTCACCCTGACCGACGATCCGGCCGAGGCCGCGCGCCTCTGCCTGCTGCCTCCGCCGGAGCTGCCGCCGAAGACGAAGCGCTGAAGGCCGCGCCCGGCTCTGGACTTCACGGGCAGTCCGGTACCGACCGGAGGGAAACGCCTTTCCCTCTCCGGACCTGCACCGTCCACCACCCAACGGGCACGTCCATTGCTCAAGCCCCTCCCGCACCGCGAAGGAGACGGGAGGACGCGCATGGAGACCCTCAAGCGATACGGAATCGACAGCCGCACGTTCAAGAAGTCCGCCCTGCTCGGAGCAGGCGCGCTCGCATGGGCAGCGCTGCTCTGGCGACTCGGCGGGTTCTGACGACGGCGGCTACGGCTCGAGCACGTCCTCGAGCTGCTTCGCCATCCGCGCATAGAGCCGCTGGGCGACGAGCGGGTCCGCCACCATGTGGGTGAAGTCGCTCAGCGGCAGCAGGTCGTGGGGCTTGCCCGCCCGGAACAGCGCGTCCGACATCTTCAGCGTGTGGAAGAAGTACACGTTGTCGTCGGCGGTGCCGTGGATGAGCAGGAGCGAGCCCTGGAGCTTGTCGGCCCAGGTCAGCAGCGAGGCCTTGTCGTACGCCTCCTGCTGTTCCTGGGGCAGGCCCATGTAGCGCTCGGTGTAGTGGGTGTCGTAGTCGCGCCAGTCGATCACCGGCGCGCCGGCCACGCCCACCTTGAACAGCTCCGGGTAGCGCAGCAGCGCGAGCGTCGCCATGTAGCCGCCGTAGCTCCAGCCCTGGATGCCCACCCGGTTCATGTCCAGCTCGGGCAGCTCCTTCGCCAGCGCGCGCAGCACCTGCACCTGATCGTCCATGGTCACGCCGGCGAGGTCGTGCTTGATCACCCGCTCCCACGCGCGGCCGCGGCGGTTGGTGGTCCCGCGGTTGTCGGTCTTCACCACCACGAAGCCCTTGTCCGCGAGCCACTGGAGCATCAGCTCCTCGCGCATCGAGTGCTTCACCTCGAGGTGGTGCGGGCCGCCGTACACCTGGAGCACCACCGGGTACTTCCTCCCCTTCTGGAAGTTGCGCGGCCGCACGATGGTGGCCCAGAAGCCGTCGCCCGCGTTCACCTTGCGGATCTCCGACGTGGGCTGAAGCGAAGGCTCCTCCGCCACCGAGGGCAGGTCACCCACCTTGGTCCCGTCCGTCCGCCACACCGCCAGCCGCGGCATGTAGCGCAGCGTGGTGGTCTGCACGACGAAGAGCTTGCCGTCCTTCGACAGCGCGGCGCTCTGCATCGCCGGGCCCATCTCGTCGGTCTGCACGCGCTCGGGCGCGCCCCCGAGCTTCACCCGGTGCAGCACCACCTGGGTGGGGTCCGCCGAGCCGGTGAAGTAGAGCCAGCCGGTCTTCTCATCGAAGCCGACGAAGCTGTCGTAGCCCGCGTCCGGCGGGACGAAGGTGCCCTTCCGCTCGCCGTTGGCCGCGCGCAGCTCCACCTCCGGACCGCCGTTGCGCTCGGTGTACCAGAGGAAGTCGCCCGCCTCGGTGAAGTGCGGGAACGACTGGTCGAGGTTGATCCACGCCTCGTCGCTCTCGGTGACCAGCGGCTTCGTCGCGCCGGTGGCCGCATTCACGTCGAGCAGCACCTGCTCGGTCTGATGGCGGTTCTGCACCAGCAGAGCGAACGGTCCCTTCTTCGGCCAGCGCACGGTGGCGACGTAGGGGAACTTGGCCTGGTCCCACGAAAGCCAGGTCGTCTTCCCGCCGCCGATGCCGACGACGCCCAGCCGCACCTCGGCGTTCTTCTGCCCCGGCCGCGGATAGGGGAACACGTGCGCGCCGCGCTCGGGGTGCGTGGGGTCGACGATGGCGAACTTCTCCATCCCGGTGGTGTCGGTGCGCTGGTAGACGAGCCGCTTCGAGTCCGGTGCCCACCAGAACCCGGCGTAGCGGCGCATCTCCTCCTGGGCCACGAACTCGGGCAGGCCCTGGGTGATCTCCCCGCCGCCGCCGTGGGTGAGCCGGCGCTCGCGGTTGGTGGCCAGCTCCAGCACGTAGAGATCGTTGTCGCGCACGTAGGCGATGCGCTTGCCGTCCGGAGAGAACCGCGGATCGAGCGGCGCGCCCGGGCCCGTCTTCAGCTCGCGCACCTTGCCGGTCTTGCGCTCCACCACGTAGAGCCGTCCGGAGACCGAGGTGGCGATGAGCGCGCCGTCCTCGGAGAGCGTGAAGCCGATGATCCCGCGCGCCGAAGACCGCATGCGCTCGAGCCGCGCCTTCTCCTCGGCGGACAGAGCCTGCGACGCGCCCTGGAGCACGGCCTCGGCGGTGAGCAGCTCGCTCACCTTCCCGGTGGCCACGTCGAACGCGTAGAGCGTCTGCACGGGGGAGGTGGCACCGGCGCGGAGGAAGAGCACCGTGCCGCCATCCGGGGTGATGCGCGCACCGGCGGGCCGGCCGCTCATGAAGCGGCGCGTCTCGGCGAAGCGCTGGATGAACGCGTCCTGGGCGGGCGCGGAAGAAGGGGCCTTGGGCTTCTGGGCTTGGCTCATGAGGGGCAGAAGGCAGAGCGCGGCAAAGAGGATGCGCATGCCGCGTGTCTACCAGAGCTAGAAGCCCTCGACCCACTCCACCTTGCCGTCCGCGAGCGAGACCGAGAACGCGAAGTCCCGCGCCATCCCGCCGGTGACGATCGCCACCTGGTCCCTCACCCGGGTCGCGCCCCAGACGTGCCGCTGCAGCGCGAGCCGCGTCCGCCACTTCTCCTGACCATCGGCGCCCACGCGGACGAGGTAGAGGACGTCCTCGGTCTCGTTGCGCACGCCGCGCTGGCCGCTTGCGACGAGGAGGTACTCGCCCTCGGTGCCGGTGGAGAACGGCGAGCCCGTGCGCTCGTCGAAGAGGATCTTCGGCTCGTGCAGGTCCTCTCCGCCCAGCTCTTCGGCGACCACGCGCTGGCCATCGGGCAGGGTGAAGCCCTCGGAGAGCGCCTGGGGCCTCGGCGGCAGCCCCCGCGAGGGCACCGGCGGATCACCCGGCTGGGGCTGCAGCGTGAGCGGGTCGCGGGGCTTGGGGTCTGCCTCGGAGGCGGCGCCGCCTCGCTCGCGGAACCAGAACGCGGCCTCGGTGACGCCGTAGAGCTCGAGTTCGCGGTCGACCGTCTCGCGCGCGATCCACTCGCCGTGGCGCAGGTCGAGCTGCACCAGCCGCTTCTTGAGCTGCACCCGCTGCTCGATGTTCGAGCCATCCATCATCCGGATCCGCGCGCCGCTCTGGACCGTGGCGATCCCCACCGCGACCGGATGACCCTGCGGCGAGGTGACCAGCCGGACGTCGAGGAGCTGTCCCGGCTGCGCCCGCGTCGCGAGCACCTGGATGAGGAGGAACGCGGCCACGGGCAGCGCGAGGATGCCGATGACGATCAGCCGGTTCTGCGTGCGGGAGCGCGCCATGCGCCCCTCCCTACTCCTTCAGCGTGTCCAGCGCATCCTCCGGTTGTGACCGCTTCCGGACGCCCCGAGCGCCACCTCTGTCACCGGGCTGACGCCGTCCGAAGAGCAACCCGGCCGCCGGGCTTCCGGGCGCGTGGCCGAGACCACATCCGTGGCTGAGCAAGGAGGAGGCACCATGCCACCACGCGGAGTGAACAAGCAGAAGAGCACCACCGGCGCGACCGCCACCAAGAAGAGCGGGACGAAGCGCAAGACCGGCACCACCGCCGCCAAGCGGACCACGGCCAAGCGTCCCACCGCAAAGCGCGCGACGCCGAAGCGCGCGACGGCCAAGCGCACGACCACCAAGGGCACCACGACCAAGCGCGCGACGGCCAAGCGCCGCGCCCCGAAGGCGACGTCCACGCGGAAGAGCACCGGCACGAAGTCCACCGCGGGCAGCAAGCGCCGGAGCACCGGCACCGCGGCGAAGCGCTCGCGGAGCACCGCCAGCAAGCGGAGCACCGGCCGCAAGAGCTCGTCGGCGTCGAAGAAGTAGCCCGGCGCCGCTACACCTCGAGCTGCGGCAGGGGCCCGGTCCCGTCGTCACCGAAGGTGGGGACGTCGAGCCCGACCGAACCGAGCATGGAGATGAAGAGGTTCGCCACGGTCGGGTTGCCGGAGTACTTCACGTGCCTGCCCGGGGTGACCGCGCCGCCGCCGCCGCCGCCGAGGATGATCGGCATGTTGGTGTGGCGGTGGGCGTTGCCGTCCTCGATCTCGCTGGAGAAGAACACCAGCGAGTTGTCGAGCACGGTCCCGTCCGGCTCCTGGATCGCGTCCAGCTTCCCGAAGAGGTACGCGAGCTGCTCCACCATCCACAGGTCGATGGTGGCGAGCGCGTCGTAGTTCGCCTGCAGGCTCTGGTGGTGCGAGTAGGTGTGGTGCCCGCTGGTGAGCCCGAGGAAGTTGAAGACGCGGTTGGAGCCCGCGTTGCCGAGCATGAAGGTGGCCACGCGGGTCACATCGCACTGGAACGCCAGCGCGAGCAGGTCGAGCATCGCCTTCGTGCGGTCCCGGATGTCGCCCGGGTTCCCCGGATCCCCTCCCGGATCGCACACAGGCGAGGTCTCGATGGCCTGGACCCGCAGCTCCAGCTCGCGGACGGTGGTCAGGTACTCGTCGAGCTTCTGCCCATCCGTGCGCCCGAGCTTCCCCTCCAGCGCCACCGCGTCCGCGCGGACGAAGTCGATGATCGACTGCTTGTAGAGCTTCCGCTTCTGGATCTGCGCCTGGGTCTGTCCGTCGTCCACGCCGGCGAAGAGCCGGTTGAACACCAGCGAGGGGTTCGTCTCCTTGGGCACCGGCGTCTGCGGTCCGCTCCACGAGATGTTCCGCGCGTACGCGCAGCTATAGCCGGAGTCGCAGTTCCCGGTGGCGCCGCCGCCGTCCGTCCCCAGCTCCAGCGAGGCGTAGCGCGTCTGCCCGCGCAGGTGGTTCGCGGCCACCTGGTCCACGGAGATGCCGTTGCGGATGTCCGTCCCTTCGGTCTTGAACGGGTGCGCGACGGTGAGGAACGCGCCCGTGCCCGAGGCATGGTCCCCCGGACCGTCCGGCCGCGCGGGGTAGTTCGCCAGCCCGCTGAGCACGAGCATCTTCTCCTTGAACGGCGCGAGCGGCTGCAGGGTCTCGGTGAGCGCGTAGTTCTCGCCCGTGGCCTGCGGGGTCCACTTCTGCATGTGGATGCCGCACGGGATGTAGAAGCCGACCAGGCGCCTCGGCTTGGTCGCCCCCATCTGCTGCGCGCGCGCGACGGACGGCATCATCTGCTCCAGCATCGGCAGCGCCATCAGCGCGCCCGCGCCCCGGAGGAGGGTCCGCCTCGACAGCTCCCACTTCTTCATCGTCCACCTCCGGAAGCCGCCTCATCCCGCCGCTGGGTGAACAGCTCGCTCTGCGCCACCGCGTGCACGAGGTCCTTCAACGTTCCGCCCTGCGCGTCCGCCCTGTCCGCCACCTTCCGGATCGCGCACGCGTCCTTCTCCGAAGCGCCCCGCCCCAGCGCGAAGATCATCAGGTTGCGCGCCACGCACGCGGTCAGCTTCGGGTCCTCCTTGATGATCCGCGACAGCTCCTCAACCCCATCGAAGGTCAGCCCGCCCGGCAGCTCGCCGGTGGCGTCGATCGGGTAGCCGTCGTCGGTGGTGCGCCAGCGGCCCACCGCGTCGAAGTTCTCCAGCCCGAAGCCGATGGGATCCATGACCGCGTGGCAGCCCGAGCAGGTGGGATCCGCGCGGTGCTGCTCCATGCGCTCGCGCAGCGTCTTCCCGTTGACCGCGCCCTCGCCCAGGTTCTCCACCTCGGGCGGCGGCGGCGGCGGCGCCTTGCAGAGCAGATGCGCCAGCACCCACTGCCCGCGCTTCACCGGCGAGGTCCGGTCCGCGTGCGAGGTGATGGTGAGGAACGAGCCCTGGGTGAGCAGCCCGCCCCGCCCCGAGCCCGGCGCGAGCGACACGCGCGTCAGCGCCTGGGACCCCGGCCTCGGCAGCCCGTAGTGGTCCGCCAGCCGGTCGTTGAGGAAGGTGAAGTCCGCGTCCAGCATCTCGCGCACCGGCCGGTCCTCCTCGAGGAAGGCGCGGAAGAAGAGCTGGGTCTCCTTGCGCAGGTCCTCGCGCAGCGCGTCGGGGAAGGGGCCGTACACCTCGTTCGGCTGGACCTCGGCCACCGCGCGCGTCTCCAGCCACTGGCCAGCGAAGTTCTCCACCAGCGCCTGCGCCCGCCCATCCGCGAGCATGCGGTCCACCTGCTGCGCGACCACCGCGGGGTTCTGCAGCGCGCCCGAGGCCGCGAGGTCCAACAGCGCGTCGTCCGGCGTGCTGCTCCAGAGGAAGTACGACAGCCGCGAGGCCAGCTCGAAGTCCGCCAGCCGGTCCGGGCTCACCTCCACGCGGAAGAGGAAGTTCGGCGAGAGGAGCACCGCCTGCAGCGCCACGCGGGCCGCGACGTCGAAAGAATCCCCCTGCGCCTTCACCAGCGGCAGAAACCCCATCAGCCTGTCCAGCTCCGAAGGCGTGGCCGGCCGCCGCCACGCGCGCCGGGTGAAGGTCTCGAGGATCTGCCGGAAGCACGAAGCCTCGCTCGAAACCGAATCCGAATCCGAACCGGGATCGCACACCCGCAGCCTCGCGTTCGCGCCCGCCCAGGCGCCGTCCAGCTTCGCCTCGAACCAGTCCACATAGAGGTTGCGGTCGCGCAGCGCCGGGTCGGGGTTGTCGGGGTCGTGCAGGTCGTTGGTGAAGTGGACGGCGAAGCTCCTCGTGCCCGCGCTCACCTGCACCTGCTGCGAATAGACCTTCGGGTTCGCAGCCAGCGCGTCGACGTCGAAGGTGGCGACCGTGGTGCCATCGATTCGCACCTCCATCCTCGGCAGGTCGGTGCCCGCGCGCGTGCCCCAGGCCCTCACCGAGATCAGGTACGCGCCGCTGCGCTCGAAGAGGACCGGCGCGCTCATCCCGCCATTGGCGTAGAGGTTCCAGCCCGTCCCCGAGGCGCCGCCCACCGTCTTGGTGACAGCCGAGCTCTCCGCCTCCAGCCGCACCGTCTGGCCCGGGGTGAAGTCGCGCGCCCAGGCCTCGTCCACCAGCCGTTCGGCGGCGGCCTCGTACTTCTCCATCAGCAGGGGCGAGAGGCTGAGCACGTCCCCGTTGTTGTCGTAGCCGTAGCCGTGATCGTCGGCGGGGAAGTCCTGCGCGGGCCGCGTCTCATCGCCGAGAAGGTCGCGCACGGTGTTGTCGTACTCGGCGCGGTTGAGCCGGCGCAGCGTCACCCGTCCGGGATCGATCTCCACGCCCTCGCACGACTCGGGCGAGACCTCCGGGAGGCCGCCGTGGCCGTCCTTCGAGCCCGGCTTCTTGCCGCCGGCCGGGTCACCCTGGATGAGGTCCGAGGCGCCGAAGCAGCCCGTGCCTGCGAGCCCGACCACCAGCACCGCGGCGAGGAGAAACGGAAGGGGGGAGGACATCCGTCGCATCCCCTCTCCCAAAGCAATTCCGCATCCAACGCGGCCCGAGCTGTCCACCAGCGGATTCTCCAGTGCGTCCGCGGGGTTGCGCGCGCGCTCGTCCACGGCGCCTGCCGCGGAAAGGAGCACTTCGGAGGATGTGTGGGCGCCACTCCACACCGCCTGTCTGCTGAGCGGTCGCAGCGCTGCTACTGCTGCCCGGCGTTCTTCGCGCCCCAGGTGGGCTGGGTGGTGGTCCAGTCGTCGCGGCTGTCGGTGTCGGTGAGGTTCCTGCGCTGGATGGTGCGGGTCCCCGTCTGCTGGGTGCTGCGCGCGAGCGTCCAGTCCGCGGCCACCTCGATCGCGGACGGCTGCGTGGCGTAGCTGCACGTCATCCCGTTGCACGTCTTCGGCGACCAGTGCTCGTCGAGCTGCAGCGCCTTGAGCCACACGCTGCCGAAGCTGGAGGGCCTCTGGTTGCTGTTGAGGTCGCTGCGCGCGAGCGCCACGCCATCCACCGTGACCCCGTCCGGCCCCCGCACGCGGATCACCACGTTCGAATGCTGGCAGGAGAACTTGTCGTAGACGAAGTCCCACGCGTCCGCGTAGTTCGAGTTCGCCGTCTGCTCGTCCTTGCTCAGCGTCTCGCTGTAGACCGCGTCGCCGAGGCCCGGGTTCGCGTTCATGTGCACCACGATGATGTCGCCGGTCTGCACCTCGGCATCGGGGAAGACGCCGATGGTGCCGGAGGTCGGGTTCCCCTCGTAGGTCAGCATCATCCCCATCGTGGAGCCGTCGCTCATGGCGATGAGCTCGATGAGGTCGCGGTCGTTGGAGCGCGCGCAGGAGATCTCGTTGAGCAGCAGCTTGGCGCGCGGGAAGTAGCCCTGGAAGTTGGCCCTTTGCGCCGGAACGGTGAGCTGCCCGCCCACGAGGTCCCGCGCCGTGTCCGCGATGCTCACCGAGTGCGCCAGCCGTGCCGTCTGCACGCCGGTGGTGACGATCACGTGGTGGTCGTCCGGCTGCACCGCAGCGTGCGTCCCGTTGAGGCCGCTGCCGAAGCTGAACTGCGAGCCGTCGGCGAGGATCGTCTCCGGATCCACCGGGCGCTCGAAGGTGAGGCGCACGTGGGTGGGCGAGGTGGCGAGCGCCTCGGTCAACCGCGTGGGCGGACACGAGCGCTGGGAGAAGTCCGCGTTCTGGAAGGCGAAGATCTGCACCTGGGTCCCCGCGCGGCGGAGCGGCACGTTCTGCAGCGCCACGGTGCAGTTGGTGCCCAGGCCCATCGGCCGGGTGACGTCCCCGACCGCGCGCAGGACGAGGTTCGGATCCGCGAAGCCGCCGGTCAGCTCGAGCTCCGACTTGAAGTGCGGCGAGCCCGAGGAGAGCGGCAGCCAGTCGTGGCGGATGCGCCCGCCGATGTCGACGAGCTCCCCGTCGTAGTCGCCCGAGGCGCTGACGAGGTTCATTGCGCGCGAGACGTCCTGCACCAGCGGCCGCAGATCGTTCCCGGTGGACAGGCGCTGATAGCCGGTGACCGCGCGGGCCTCGGTGGTGTTGCCGAGCGAGTAGAGGTTGGTGATGCGCAGCGAGACCCGGTCGCCCGGCTGCGGCATCGGGTTCAGCGTCGCCGGATCCACGGCCACGAAGAGCGCGGGGCCCTGCTGCTCGGCCTGGAGGAAGAAGCCGTTCGCGCCGGTGTCCCGGTGCTGGCCGGTGACCGCATAGGTGACGAGCGCGCCGACGATGGGCAGGTCCGCGGCTCCATGCGCGGCGGCGCGGGCGGCGACCAGGCTCTGCTGAGGCGCAGTGGAGAGCGGCTCGCAGACGCCGGTGGCGGTGTTGCACGCCTCGAGGTTGGCATCGCAGGCCGGATCGCACGCGATGGCGCCGCCGTCTCCCCCCTCACCGCCATCCGGCGAGTCGACGGGAGGCGGCTGGGGCGAGCAGGCGAGGAAGAGAACAGCGGGGACGAGGGCTGCGGCGAATCGAACGTTCAAGGACGGTGGCTCCGTGGGGCGGGCAGGCTACCACCGTTGGAGCGTCCAGGCCCGCGCCCGCCATCCCGTCTGCGCATCAGGCCCGCTGCCACGCGGATCCCGAGCAGCAGGACCAGCACGCCGGCGTAGAGGAGCGGCTCGCTCTTGTCTGCCTTGACGCGCCAGAAGAAGTGCAGACATGCCGCCGCTGCGGCGGCGTAGACGAGCCGGTGCAATGCCTGCCAGCGCTTGAATCCCAACCGCCTCACGCTCCCCTTCGTGGACGTGGCGGCCAGGGGAAGCAGCAGGCCGAACGCGACGGCCCCGGCGATGATGAACGGGCGTTCGGTGAGGTCCTCGAGGATCGCGGAGGCATCCAGCAGCCGGTCCGGCCCCGCCCAGGTGCCGACGTGCAGGCACGCGTAGCCGAACGCCAGCAGCCCCAGCAGCCGCCGCACGCGCGCAGGCCAGGTCCAACCCGTGACGAGCCGCAGCGGCGTGCAGGCAAGGGACGCGAGCAACAGCACCAGCGCGAGCAGTCCGGAGCGATTGAGCACCTCCGCGATCGGATCCGCGCCCAGGGTCCTGTTCGCAGCGCGCCAGAGGATGACCATGCCCGGGAAGAGCGCGCCCACGAGCACCGCGGACCCGAGCCACGGCAGCGGCCTTTGCGATGCAGCCATCAGTAGTACCGCCGCAGATCCATGCCCGCGTAGAGGTGGGCGACCTCGTCC
>CAZCWA010000143.1:0-10902 GCA_964502265.1 uncultured Myxococcaceae bacterium
ACGCCGGCGGGGTGACGGTCAGCTACTACGAGTGGATCCAGAACAAGCGCATGGAGACCTGGACCGAGCAGGACGTGAACGCCCGGCTCGAGGCGGCGATCAAGCGCAACTACCGGATCATCCGCGACATCTCGAAGAACAACCCGCGCAAGAGCGACAACCACGACAGCCGCCGCTACACCATCGGCCGCGAGGTGGACCCGCGCTGTGCGGCGATGATCCTCGCGCTCAAGCGGATCGAGGCGCACTACCTGCTCGAGGGCTTCTCGCAGTAGCCGCGAGGCGCCCCCGAAGCAGCAGGCTTCTCAATGGAGGACGCGCTCCCTGTCCACGAGCAGGAGGGGCGCGTCCTCTTTCGTTTCGTACGCCACGATGCGCAGCCCCATCCCTCGGGAGTTGCCCTCGCCGCCGTCCTTCTTCCCGAAGGCCATCGCCACCTGGTAGCGGACCTCGGCCAGGGCGGTCATCTCGGTGCCGTCCTCGCCGCAGAAGGTCACCTTGAGGCGGCCCCCGAGCGGCACCGGCTCGCGGGTCTCCACGAACAGCCCGCTGGTGCTGATGTTGCGGCAGATCCCCCGGCTCATCCCGTCCTGGGTGGTGAGGTAGACGGGGAAAATCTTGTCGAATCTCAGGTACTTGCGGCGCTCGAGCAACGCGACCTCCGTGTGGGAACGAGAGGCAGCCTACATGGTGGTTTGATGTAGGCAAATTATCCACCTCTCCTCACCCGCTTCGCTCTGGCAGAGTGCGCCCGTGCGCCGTTCAACTTCGATCCTCGCCCTCGTTTCGCTCACCCTCCTGCTGCCGACGGTGGCCCTGGCGGACGCCGATCCCCGGTTCGCGCGGCTGCGCGACGAGGCGGTGCCGCTGGAGTCCCTCTACGGGTTCCTCGAGCGGTACGTGGGCGAGTGCAAGGACCTCTTCGCCGGGCGCGAGTGCAAGGAGAAGGCGAAGCGCTTCCGGGCCGAGGCCAACGCGCGGAAGTACTACATGATCATCAACGAGGATCAGGCGACCATGCTCTCGCCGGGGCCCTACAACCCGGCCAACGCCGAGTTCATCGTCAACATCGCCCCGCTCTTCGCCGCCGGCGGCTACGCGGTGACCCACGGGGCGCCGAAGAAGACGGACGCGAACGGCAACCCGGTGATGATGTACCTGCAGGCGAAGGGATCGCTCGGGCCGCAGATGACCGGGATGGGCTTCGCCCGCATGTTCCAGACCCGCCAGCTCCGGGTGCAGGTGGTGTTCACGCCGAAGGAGACCTGGTCCCTGCCGAAGAAGGGCGGCGGCCAGCACCTGGGCGTGTCGGCGAAGGTGCACGCCATCCTCGTCACCGTGGGCCGCACCGGGGAGCAGGTCGCGCTGTGGCTCGACGACGGTGGCAAGCCGGCGAAGGGTTCGCGCCGGTAGCACCGGTCCGGCTCAGGCCTGCTGCGGCCTCTGTCCGATCACCGGGATCGGCGTGCGGGAGGTGGTCGAGTCCGAGCCGGCTGGGGTCGCGCCTGCCTCGGCGAGGTGCTCATCCCCCACCCTGCCCCCGCCCGGCGGCGCGCCGTCGCCGTAGTCGCGCCGGTAGATGCGCAAGAGCGCGATGAACAGGGCCACCGCCAGAGGGCCCAGCAGCAGCCCCACGGTGCCGAAGGCCGCGAGTCCCCCGAGCAGGGCGAAGAAGACGACCGCGCCGTGGAGGTGCACGCCGCCGCCCTTGATCAGCAGCGGCTTCACCACGTTGTCGGAGAGGCCCACCACGAAGAGGCCCCAGGCGGTGAGGAAGATCGCCGAGATGGGGTGGCCGGTCACGAACATCAGGGCTGCCGCCAGCAGACACACCGAGGCCGCGCCTACCGCGGGGATCAGCGCCACGAAGAAGGTCACCCCACCGAAGAAGAGCGGGTGCGGCACGCGGACGATGAAGTAGCCGATGGTGGCGGCCGCCGCCTGCACCAGCGCGGTGAGCACCGAGGAGCGGATCACCGCCACCGAGACGTTGCGGAACTCGAGCATCAGCTCCCGCGTCTGGCCACGGCGCAGGGGCGAGGCGTCGTCGATCCAGCGGAGGATCTGCTCCTTCTGGGTGAGGAAGAAGAACAGGGCGATGAGCATCATCACCGCCTGGAAGAGGAAGGAGCCCGTGGCCGCCACCACGCCGCCCACCGCCGCCGCCGCCTGACCGCCGCGCGCGCCGATCTGCTCCTGCACCGCGTCCAGCCCGCCGCCGCCGTTGGCGGTGATCCGCTCGAGCCCGGAGCGCGCGAGGCGCTCCAGCGAGTCCGGCAGCCGCGTGACCAGGCCCTCCACGCCCTCGCTGCGCAGGGTCGTCTGCACGAAGGCGATGGCCTGGGTCGTCTCCTTCACGATGAAGGTGGAGAAGGCGACCAGCGGCCCCAGGATGAGCAGCACCACCCCCAACACCACCGTCCCTGCCGCCAGCCCGGACTTGCCGCGCAGCTTGCGGCACAGCCAGTGGTGCAGCGGGAAGAGCACCCCGCCCAGCACCGCGGCGAGGAAGAGCGCCACCGCGATCGGCCGCATCACCAGCGCGACCAGCAGGAGGCTGCCCAGCAGGAGGATGAAGAGCGCGCGCTGCGTCGAACGGGGCGAGTCCATCTCCGGGGAGAGTAGGGACGGTGCGGCCGTGCGGCGGCCCGGCGTGCCGAAACAGGGCGCACTGGCTGGAGGGGGAGCGGCCGGCCTTCGGAGACTTGCGACTACTGGACGTCCACCGCCACGTAGCGGACGGCGTCCCCGCGCTCGAAGCGGAGGAGGACGGTGCGCGCGTTCGCGCCGCCGCGGGTGAGCGCGGTGCGAAAGCCCTCGATGTCCCGTACGCCGCGGCGATTGACCTCCGTGATCAGATCGCCCGCGCGCAGGCCCGCACGTTCGGAAGGACCTCCCGGAAGGACGCCGGCGATGAGGACCCCGGTGTGCGCCTTCAGCCCGAGCCCACCGGCCACCTCCGGGGACAGCTCGCGCAGGAGCAGGCCCAGCGCGTCGGCGCGGTTCGCGTCCGAGAGCGCGGCGAGGGTCTGGGCGGCGGGCCGCTGGGAGAGGGTGACCGTCCGCTCCTGGACCGCGCCCGATCGTTCGATGCGCAGCGTGGCCTTCGACCCCGGAGGGAGGAAGGAGACCTTGCGCAGGAGCTGCTGGAAGCGCTCCACCGGGCGGTCGTTCACGGCGAGCACCCTGTCGCCGGGCAACAAGCCGGCTCGAGCCGCCGGGCTGCCGCGGAAGACCTCGCTGATCACCGCCACGCGCGCGCCGGGAGACTCGACGATGTTCACGCCGAGCCAGCCGCGGGCGAGCCTTCCGTTCTGGCGCAGGTTGGGGATGAGCTCCTTGACCAGGTTGATGGGCACCGCGAAGCCGATCCCCTGACCCTGGCTCATGATCGCGGTGTTCACGCCCACCACCTCACCGCGCATGTCGAAGAGGGGGCCGCCCGAGTTGCCGGGGTTGATCAGCGCGTCCGTCTGGATGAAGTCGTCGAACACGCCGATGCCCAGCACCCGCTCCTTGGCGCTGATCATCCCGTGCGACACCGAGTGGTCGAGGCCGAAGGGATTGCCGATTGCCACCACCCAGTCGCCCACATCGAGCACGTCCGAGTCACCGAGGTACACGGTGGGCAATTCGCCCTCCACGCCTCGCAGACGCAAGAGCGCCACGTCCGTCGCCGGATCTCGCCCGAGGACGTCGGCGCCGAACTCGCGGCCGTCCGGGAGCTGCACGAGGATGCTCCGCGCGGCCTCCACCACGTGGTTGTTGGTCACCACCAGGCCATCCGCGCTGATCACGAAGCCCGAGCCCAGAGACCGCCGTGCCTTCCCCGAGGTGGCGCTGCGCACGTCCCCGTTGTCGAGGGTGGTGCTGATGTTGACCACGCCCTCTCTCACTGCGCGCACCAGGGGCGCGAGCGAGGTGGGCGGGACGAAGCCGGGGAGCGGGACCTCGTCGGCAGGGCGCTCGCGCCAGATCGTGCCCTCCGAGTCCGCCAGCGCCGCCGGGCCGGAGCGCAGCCGTTCGAGGTGCGCGAGGTGCTCGCGGGCGATCCCGTTCACGAAGCGCTGGACGGGATCGCCGTCCGCTTGCGTCGGCTGGGCCAGCGCGGGCACGGCCGACACGAAGCCGAGCACCAGGACGATGCCGAGGGCGCGGCGCGCGAAACACGGAGGAGAAGTGGGCGGCGCCATGGGCCAGGGGAACATCGTCGGGGGGCTTACTATTTCGCCCCCTGCCCGGCCAGCAGCCGGCCGTCCGGAGGGATCAGGCGGAGGCCGGCGGGATGTACTTCGCCACCTTCACCCGGCCCTCGCGGATGATCCTGTCCCCGAGCCGGTAGGCGGCGCGGATCTCCTGGAGGACCTTCTGGTCGTCCGCCTCGTGGGGGGTGATCTCCATGTCCATCGCCTCGGCGACGTTGGGATCGAAGGGGAGGTTCTCGAGCGGCACCCGCTCCACGCCCAGCGCGGCGAGCCTGGAGAGCATGTTCTCGCGGATCATCCGGACGCCCTGCGCGAGCGGCGACTCGTCCGCCATCCGCAGCGAGAGGTCCAGCTCGTCGATGGCCTCGAGGAGGATCACCGCCACCTTCCCCTTCTCCACGTCGATCATCCGCTCGCGCTCGCGGGAGATGCGCTTCTTGAAGTCCTCCTTGTCCCGCTCCACCGCCTGCAGGCCACGGGCAAGCTCGTCCACCCGGCGCCGGGCCGCGTCGAGATCGCCCTCGAGCTGCGCCACGTAGGCGGGGTAGGCGGGATCGTGTGCTGCGGGCGCTTCGGGGGACGAAGACGAGGACGCCCCGGCGGGCTCGCCGTTGGGCTGATCGGAATGCTGCGCCGCAACATCGGGAGCCGGTGCCTGGTCCTGCACGGCCTCATCCGAAGCGGTGCCCGTCTTGTTGATCTCGCTCATGACGGGCCGAACCTAAACAGGCGTGCCGTGCTGTCAACACACCGAAACCGCTGGCCTTTTTCCCCGAGGCTGGGGGATCACCGGTGGGCCGAACCACCCTCCAGCTCGGGTGGGATCAAGGGCTCCGCGTCCACCTCGCCGGTGACCTCGTCCACGATCTGCACCTCGGCCGCCTTGAGCGAGTAGTAGAGCAACCAGCGCTCCGCCGCCGTCAGGGTCCCCGCCGGCAGCGCCTCCTCGATCTCCTGGACGGTGAGCCGGCCCGACTGCAGCCCTTTCTTGAACAGGCTCTTCCGCGCCTCGTAGCTCTTGCCGATCTTCACGTCCGCCATGACGCAAAACTAAGGCGGGTGACCGGAACTGCACGGTTCATTCCCGGAGGCCGCCCGTGGTGCGGGCGACCATGCCCGCTCAGCCCTCCCCTCGCGGGGTCCCGGACGTGTTCATCGGGCCCTCCACGGCGGGCGGCACCATCTCGCCGGAGTCGGGATCGTGCGCGGACAGCTCGGTCCCGCGCTCGTGGATGAAGCCCGGCCGGGAGACCTTGGGCCCGAGGATGTTGCGGATCTCCTCCTCCTCGATGACCTCCTGGGCCAGCAGCCGCGCGGCGATCGCCTGCACCTTGTCGCGGTGCTGGTGCAGCACCGACCGCGCCCGCTGCAGCGCATCCGTGGTCAGCTCCCTCACCTTGTCGTCGATGAGCTGCGCGGTGCGCTCGGAGTAGTTGCGCACCTCCGGCGCCCCGGCCGAGCGCAGGAAGTTGTTCGTCGGCTTCTCCCCGTACGCCACCACGCCCAGCTCGGTCATGCCGTAGTCGCGCACCATCGCCTTGGCGATCTCGGTGGCCTGCTGGATGTCGTTGGACGCGCCCGTCGACACCTCGCCGATGAAGATCTCCTCCGCCGCCCGGCCACCCATCATCGCCGCCATCTTGTCGTGCAGCTCGTCCGTCGACATCAGGTAGCGGTCCTCGAGCGGCAGGGACATCGTGTAGCCGAGCGCCGCCAGGCCGCGCGGGATGATGGACACCTTCGTCACCCGCTCGGTGTGCGGCAGCATCCAGCCCACCACCGCGTGACCTGCCTCGTGGTGCGCGACGATCTCCTTCTCCCGCTCGTTCATCCGGCGGTTCTTCTTCTCCAGGCCCGCCACCACGCGCTCGATCGCGTCGAGGAAGTCCGCCTTGAGCACCGCATCACGGTTCTTGCGCGCCGCCAGCAGCGCCGCCTCGTTCACCACGTTGGCCAGATCCGCGCCCGCGAAGCCGGGCATCTTCGAGGCAAGCTCCTTGATGTCCACGTCCGGCCCGAGCTTCACGTTCTTCACGTGGATGCGGAGGATCTGCTCGCGGCCGCGCTTGTCCGGGCGGTCCACCAGCACCTGCCGGTCGAAGCGGCCCGGCCGCATCAGCGCCGAGTCGAGGATCTCCGGCCGGTTCGTCGCCCCGAGGATGATGAGCCCCAGCTTCGAATCGAAGCCGTCCATCTCGGAGAGGATCTGGTTCAGCGTCTGCTCGCGCTCGTCGTGGCCGCCCATCACGCCCGAGTTGCGGCTCTTGCCGATCGCGTCCAGCTCGTCGATGAAGATGATGCACGGCGCCTTCGCCTGCGCCTGGGCGAAGAGGTCACGCACACGCGCCGCGCCCACGCCCACGAACATCTCCACGAACTCGGAGCCGGAGAGCGAGAAGAACGGAACGCCGGCCTCGCCTGCCACCGCCCGCGCGAGCAGCGTCTTGCCCGTCCCCGGCGGCCCCACCAGCAGCACGCCCTTGGGGATGCGCCCGCCGAGCCTGCGGAACTTCTCCGGCGTCTTGAGGAACTCGACGATCTCCTTCAGCTCGTCGACGGCTTCCTCGATGCCCGCCACGTCCTTGAAGCCGACGCCGGTGTCCGCCTCCGCATGGAACTTCGCGCGCGACTTGCCGAAGGACATCACGCCCTGCGGCCCCTGCCCCATGCCGCCGGCCATCCGCCGCATCAGCAGGCTCCAGAACAGCAGCGCGATGCCGATGGGCACCAGCCAGATCCACAGGAGCGAGGTGAAATCGCTCGAGGGCTGGGCGTCGTACTGGATGTCGTTCTCCTCCAGCAGCCGCAGCAGGTTCTCCTCGTCGCCCGGCACCCGGTGCGCGGTCCACGGAAGCTGCGCGGGCTCACTGCGGAGACCCGGCTCGGCCCCCTCCGGTGCGGCGGCCGTCTGCGGCGGCAGATAGCCCCGCACCGACTGGCCCTCGATCACCACCCGGACGAAGGTGCCCTCCGCCACCGCCTGCTTGAACTGGCTGTACGTCACCCGCCGCACGCCGACGTCTTCGAAGACGCCGCGCAGCAGGAAGAACGCCAGCACCAGCAACAGGATGTAGCCGAGCGGCGAACCGAACCGGAAGGGCTTGGGCCCCTGCGGCGGCTGTGGCGCCTTCTCCGGCTTCTTGCCCCTCGGATTGACGCTCGGCTCGTTCTGGCTCATCGGCGACTCTCCACCCCTCCGTACCCCGACCCCTGGTTTGACAACCCTCGCCCGCCCGGACGCCCCAGCGGCGGGCCCGGTCGCAAAGATGTGCACAGGCGCCGGGGCGTCAACGGGTCACGGTCGAATCGCGGACGCTGTGCGGCAACGCGCCGCAGCGTCAGTCGCGGCAGTCGATCCGGAAGAGTCCTTCGCCCGCGCCCTCGGTCCCCACGAGATAGCCGCGGCCGTCCGGCAGATAGGCGATGGCTTCGGACTGAGGCTGCGGCGCCGAGGTCACCGGGATGATGCGCCCACGCAGCAGCGCTTCCAGCGGCTGTGCACCCGGACCGCCGCGCACCTCCCACACCCCGCCGTAGGTCCGGACCAGTAGGCGCGAGCCGTCGTGCGATACGTCCGCCGCCGTGGAGAACCGCGCCTCGCCGCCGGGCGCGAGCGTGCCCACATGGACGGCCGCGCTCTCCTCCGGCCCCAGGGCGTCGAGCCGGTAGACCTCGCCGAGGTGATCCCACTCCTTGGTGAGGACGTGCGGCGCGCCCGTGACCGGATCGATCACCAGCGCCTCCGCGTCCACCGGACCGTTCGGGTAACGGAACGGGTAAGCGCGCGCCGGCAGCGAGCCGTCCGCCAATACCTCCGGCTCCTCGACCTCGATGAGCTGCACGAAGGCGCGTCGCTTGAGGTTGTCGCCGATGTCCGCCAGCACGACGCAGGTGCGGGCCGCGTCCGCGACACAAGGCCCCAGCGCCACGTCCTCCACGTCCAGCGGGCTCACGCCTTCGAGGAGGAAGCGCGCGACGACCTCGCCCGACTCGCGGATCGCAAAGAGTTCCGGCGCGTGACCGGAGTCGTTGTGCGCCCAGAAGATCCCTCCGTGCCGGCGGCTCGCCACGAGGCCCGACAGCTCCTGCAACGCCTCGGGAACGGTGCCCACTCGACGGGCCTCCGCGGTCCACTTGAGGCAGGGCCCCTCGAGGACGGCGCCCGCATCAATCGCCGACTCTTCGGGTGGAACGTCCGGCGACCGCTCCGCGCACCCTCGGCATCCCCACAATGAGAGCACGAGCAGTGCGCAGGTGAGCTGCGCCCGCGTCACAGCCCGAGCAGCTTGGCGAGCGTCTTCGCGTCCGCGGGCGGGAACTCGTAGTCCCCCATCTCCTCCAGCCGGACCCAGCGGTGATCGTGCACGCGGAGGTGGCGGACCTGCTGCTTCGGCGGGAAGAGGCGGCAGCGGTACACGCGGAAGTCGATCTCGTACGCGTCGTAGTCGTGGTGGATGTGCATCGTCCGCTCACCGATCGCGACCTCGATCCCCATCTCCTCGCGCAGCTCGCGGGCGAGCGCGTTCTCGTCGCCCTCGCCCTCCTCCGCCCGGCCGCCGGGGAACTCCCACAGCAACGGCAACGACGCCGTGGGCCTACGCTGGGTGATGAGGTACCGGCCGGAGCCGTCCTCGAGCATCGCGCCCACGACGCGGATTCGGCGTTTCTGGGACTGGTTCACGGACGTGAGACTACTGGCATGTCCCGTTCACACAGCTGAAGAATCCCAGGAGGATGCAGGGATTGCACAGGTTTCCTCCGGAACCGCAGGCCAGGACGCTGGTACCAGGCTCGCACGCCAAGGAGAAGGCGTCGCAGCAGCCGGTGCTGCAGCCCGGGCAGAATGAGAACCCTCCATCCGGCAACGAGAACCCTCCATCGTTCCCCGTCCCTCCGCCCTGACACGTCCCGTTCTGGCAGGTCGCGCCGTTCTGGCACGTCATGCACGACTGCCCCCCGGACCCGCACTGGGCGTCCGCGGTCCCCGGCTGGCAGGTGGTCCCGTCACAGCACCCGTTCTGGCAGTTGGAGGCCGAGCAGGTGGTGTCCTTGCACTGTCCGCCCTCGCAGACCTGACCATCGAAGCAGGCGACGCAGGCGTTCCCGCTCGAACCGCAGGCGGCCACGTCCGCGCCGGTGAGGCAGTTGCCGACCGCGTCCCGGCACCCGTTGCACGCGTTGGTGCATGCGCCGCCGGTGCAGGTCTGCGAGCCGATGCACGAGGTGCACGCGCCGCCCGCCGCCCCGCACGCGCCGAAGTCGTTGCCCGGCATGCACTGACCGTTTCTGCAGCAGCCCGAGGCGCACGACGAAGGTCCACACGCGGTCGCCCCGCCGTCCGTCCCCGCGTCCATCTGACCTCCGCCGTCGGTGCTCTGGGTGGTGCCGCCGTCCTCGGCGACGAGGGGCGCGCCGCGGCAGGAGAAGTCCTCACACACCTGGCCCACGTTGCAGACCGAGCAGGTCACCCCGAGCGTCCCGCACGCGTCGAGCGTGGTGCCGTCGCGACACACGCCGTCGCTGTCGCAGCACCCGTTACAGTTCGAAGGCAGACATCGAGCGACCTGGGTGGGACCACAGGCCAGCGCCATCGAAAAACCCAACGCAGCGCCGAGAACGACCGCACGGCTGATCATGGAAGAGCTCCCTCACCTGAACCGGATTCGTCAGCGTAGAACACAGTCCGGCACTTCGAATCAACGGGGCCTCCCCCTGCGAAACATGTTTCAAAGCAAATGCCCCCAGAGGGAGTGAAACATCCGGGTGACACTCTTTTCTCAGGCAATGAGAAACACCGACGCCCTCTTGATCTTCACTTTCACATTCCCTCAGCATGTCCGGCTTGCCCGCCACGGAGAATTCTCCGGCGCGCAGGAGGAGTTTCATGCACGTCACGTCGCCGCTCCGTCTGGGGGGAATCTTCCTGTTGATGGCGGTGGCCGGGGCGGGATGCCGCTGCGGCTCCGCGGGTGTCGGTCGCAGCTACGGCGAGATCGGCGTGATGCACCTCGATGCCTTCGGCGCCACGCTCCTCGACCGGGACGCGCTCTACGAGTTCGGCACGCTGCAGATGGGCGACCGGGTGCAGAAGAAGCTCGTCGTCCGCAACCTCGGCCAGGGCGCGCTGACGCTCGTCTCGCTGGAGCGCACCGAGGGCGACGCGGTCACCATCGGAGACACGGTGGCGGACAACGCCGCGTTCGACGTCCGCTTCGTCCCGGCCACCGTGATCGAGTCCGGCAACTACGCCGAGTTCGACATCGCCTTCACCCCGCCGCACGGCTCGGGGAACGTGACCCACGAGGTGAAGCTGCTGCTCACCGGCGGCGGCACCCGACCGGACGAGGAGACGGCGGTTGTCACCCTGCGCGGAAAGGCCACGCCCGGCGCCTGCGCGATCCCCGAGGTGCTCGACTTCGGCAAGGTGGCGCTCGGGGCGCACGGTGCGCGGACGGTGACCTTCCAGAACCCGGGCGGCGTGGTCTCGCAGGCCTTCGTGGGCGATCCGGAGAGCGGCAACGGGGATCACCTCACCTTCAAGGTCGGCGACGGGTCGCCCAAGGGGAACTTCGAGATCGGCCCCGGCGGCACCCAGGACATCGTGCTCGAGTTCCGGCCCACCGAGCTGCGCGCCTACGAGGCGACGATCGCGCTCCGGGCGTCCGGCCAGTGCGGCCCGGGCACGGTGACGCTCAAG
>CAZCWA010000144.1:0-8805 GCA_964502265.1 uncultured Myxococcaceae bacterium
CTCTGCCGGCACCTGGGCAACTGGTTCCGCCGGCGCGCCTGTTACGCGGAGGCCTGGGCGGAGAGCACGCGCCTCGAGGGCGGTGCCCCGGACGCGATCTCTGACGACGACATCAACCAGGACGCTGCGCTGCATGCCTCGCTCGCGCGGCTTCGTGGGGACGAGCCCGACGACTTCTGGGACGCCGGCGAGCTCGGCTGCGGCGACCTGGTGATGGAGCTGCGGCTGCGTCTTCGCGCGATGGGGCCGCACGAGGTCCTGCAGGTGCGCGCACTCGATCCCGGCGCGCGGGAGGACATCCCCTCCTGGTGCTCGATGACCGGTCACGCGCTCGTGCGTGCCGAACCCCCGCAGTTCCTCATCCGTCGAAAGGAGCAGTAGATGGCTGGCAAGTTCGTGGTGAGCCTCACCTGTGGCAAGGAGGACGCCGATCGCGCGACGGTGGCCTTCGTGGTCGCCAACGCGGCGGTCGCGTCCGACAAGGACACCGTGGTCTTCCTCTCCACCGAGGCGGTGCGGCTCGGCGAGAAGGGCTACGCCGACGACATCCACGAGGAGGGCTTCGCGCCCTTGCGCGATCTGATCGCCAACTTCGCGAAGGCGGGCGGGAGGATCTACCTGTGCTCGCCGTGCTGGAAGAAGCGCGGGCTCGACGAGAAGGCGGTGGTCGACGGCGCGGTGATCGTCGGCGGCGCGAAGCTGGTCGAGTTCATGAGCGACGGCGCTCCGAGCATCTCCTACTGATCATGGAACCGCTCGCCCATCATCCGCACCCCGCGGACGCGGCGATCGATGGCGGCGAGCTGGACTGCGGCAGCGGCCTTCTGCTGCTCATCCGGCGCGCGATCGATCCGCTGCTCCCCGGCCAACTGCTCGAGATCCGCTCCACCGAGTCCACCGTGGAGGACGACCTCCCCGCGTGGTGCCGGATGACCGGGAACGAGCTGGTCTCCTTCACGAAGTCGGGCAGGCAGCTCGGCTTCCTCGTCTCGCGCGGCGCGTTCTCGGCGCGCGAGGCCCGCGCCGCCGCCGCTCCGCCGGCGGTGCCTCGACGCCCGGTGGTCTCCCCCTCTGCGAACAACCCGCCCCGCGCGCCGCAGCCCCTCCCCGAGCCGATCGAGGTCGCCCCCATCCGGCCGCTGTCGGTGATGGGGGTGGGGAGCTGGCCGAGGCCGCGGTGGCTGCTGCAGGCCTTGCACGATCACCTCGAGGGCCGGCTCGCGGACGAGGACTTCCAGGCCACCGCGGACGATGCGGTGCGGCTGGCGATCGACGCGCAGGTCCGCGCGGGCGTGGATCTGGTCACCGACGGCGAGCAGCGTCGGGACAGCTACTCCTCGTTCGTGGGCATGCGCTTCGAGGGCACGCAGCTCGTGCCGCTGACGGATCTCCTCCCGCTGGTGGAGCATCCCGAGGAGCTGCAGAAGAGCCTCGACAACCTGGATGTGCCCGCGGACAAGGTCCGGCACCCGGCGGTGTTCGGACGGCTCGAGCGCGTGCGTCCGCTGGTGGGCCACGAGCTGGCCTTCGCCCAATCGGTGACGAAGACGCCGGTGAAGGTCGCGTTGCCGGGGCCGTACCTGCTCACGCGCACCATGTGGATGGAGTGCTGGAGCGATCAGGCCTACGCGTCGCGGGAGGAGCTGGGCGCGGAGATCGCCCGGCTGTTGCGCGAGGAGATCTTCCACCTGCTCGCGGCGGGCGCGGCCATCGTGCAGCTCGACGAGCCGGTGCTCACCGAGGTGGTGCACGGACGTTCCTCGGGCGGGCGCTCCTTCATGTGCGGCGCGCTGAGCGAGAAGAAGGAGCCGAAGGCGGAGCTGGGGTTCGCGCTGGAGCTGCTGAAGGCGACGCTTCAGGGCGTCCCGATGGAGCGGACCGCCATCCACATGTGCCGCGGGAACTGGACGCCGGACGAGTCGGCGGCGCTGACGGGGGACTACGCGCCGTTGGTCTCGACGCTGCGGCAGATCCCGGTGGGCACCTACCTGCTCGAGGCGTGTACGCCGCGCGCGGGGGACCTCGCGGTGCTCGCGGGGCTGCCCGAGGACCGGCGGGTGGGCGTGGGCGTGGTGAACCAGAAGCACGCCCGCATCGAGACCGTGGAGGAGATCTGCGAGCGCGCCCGCGCCGCGGCGAAGATCCTCGGCGCGCAGCGGATGTGGCTCGTGCCCGACTGCGGCTTCGCCACCTTCGCCGACAACCCGGTCACCCAGGCCCGCATCGCCGAGGCGAAGCTGTCTGCGATGGTCCAGGCGGCGGAGCGGCTCCGGGGCGAGCTGCTCTGACGGCCGCCAGCGCGCGCTGGAGAGGACGCTCAGGACGGCGTGGACTCGCGGAAGGGGAGGGTGAGGGTGAAGGTGCTGCCGGTTCCCGGACCCGCGCTGTGACAGGTGAGCGTCCCGTGGAGCTCCTTCGCCAGGCAGCTCGAGGCGTGCAGGCCGAAGCCGTGGCCGTCGCTCTTGGTGGTGAAGCCGTGGGAGAAGATCCGGACGAGGTGCTCCGGCGCGATGCCGCTCCCGTTGTCGGTGACCTCGAACATCAGCTCGCCGTCGCGGCGCCCGGTTCGCATCTCCAGCTTGCGGCGGCCCGGCGGGTTCTCCTTCAGCGCGTCCATCGCGTTGCGGATGAGGTTCACGAGGATCTGCAGGACCTTGTGCCGGTCGAGCTGCAGCTCGGGGAGTTCCTCGTGCTGTATCACCAGCGCGACCTGGTGCCTCTGCCGCGAGCTTGCGTAGAGCGTGAGCGCCTCCTCCGCCACCATGCGCGGATGGACGGACTCGGTGACGCCCACCGCCCTGGAGTAGTTCTGCTGCATGGTGATGACCGACTGGATGTGCTCGATGTTCTTGCGCAGCCCCGAGACCTCGCCGGACAGCTCGGTGCGCTGCTGATCCGCCTGCTGCGCGAGCACCTCGAGGTACTGCGCGAGCGCCGCGCGCTTCTCCGGCGCTTCGATTCCACCGCTCCGGACGAGGCCCGCCGCGCGTTGCAGCGCCGCGCCGTTGCCCTGCCGCAGCCGCTCTTCGAGGAGGCAGGAGGAGACGTTCACGCTGTTGAGGATGTTGCCGACGTTGTGCAGCACGCCGGTCGCGACCTCCGCCATGCCTGCCGCGCGAGCGATGCGCGCCTTCTCGCGCTCGTCGGTGGCCAGGCGCTGGTGCTCGATCCGCGCCTGCGTCTCCGCCTTCAGCCGCTCGAGTGACTCCTGCAGCCGGCTCTCCGCGCGCTCGTTGGCGGTGCACAGGTGCAGGAGGGTGAGGATCACGCAGAGGACCACCGTGGGTGCGGAGAGGTGCCGCAGGTGTGCGGCCGCCTCCTGGGTGATGGGTGGCGTGGGCAGGAGCTGTTCGCCGAACGCGAAGAGGACGATGAAGAGCACCACCGGCGTCAGCAGCGTGACGAGCAACCTCACCGGCTCGTCGAGGCCGTAGAAGAGGAACGCCATGCAGGCGCCGGCGATGAGGAGCAGCTCGAGGTTCGCGGTGCGGTCGAGGCAGATCAGCGAGATGATCAGGCCGAGCGAATTCGAGAAGTAGATCGTCCGCGCGAGCCGGAAGCGGCCCCGGTGGTTGAGCACGATCGCCAGGCCGAAGATCGCCGCGCCGACCGGCATGAAGAGCGTGTAGAGGAGCTCCACCCCGATGCTGAGGAGCAGCGGGAAGTAGAGGACGATGATGCCGATGAAGGTCAGGCCCAGCGCGTTGAGCAGCCGGATCCGCTTCGCCTGTCCGCTCGCGGTCTGCTCGCTGGTTCCCCCACCCACCAGGCCCTCGAGCCATGGCAGGGCCGCGATCCGGTCGCTCCAGGGCATGTCTCGGGACGACGGGTCGGACGAAGCCATCGCGACGCCAGTCTGCATTGGCCGGGCCACGGGGCGGTCCATTCGGCCGTGCACGAACAATCGTGCGCGACGGTCACGCGGGACTGGGGCCGCCCGAACCCGCGGGTGGAGTCTCACCCGCTCTCGAATCCGACGAGCCAAGGTGCCGCCGGACATCGACAAGGACCATGGAGGCGAGTGACATGTTCGAGGGATTTCCGAAGGAGGGGCTGTCGTTCCTGACCGCGCTCGCAAAGAACAATGATCGCGAGTGGTTCAAGGCGCGGCAGGACGTGTTCGAGCGCGCGGTGAAGGAACCGATGATCGCGCTGGTCGAGGACGTGAACGCAGCGCTGGAAGCCTTCGCGCCCGGGTACGTGAACGAGCCGAAGAAGGCGATCGCGCGGCTGCACCGGGACACCCGCTTCAGCGCCGACAAGTCGCCGTACCGCACCGAGATGTCGGCGGTCTTCCCCTGCGGCGGCGCCCCCAAAGAGGCAGCGGCGGGCTTCTGGTTCGGCATCTCGCCGGAGGGCGTGGAGCTGGTGGCCGGCGCTTTCATGCCGGGCCCCGAGCAGCTCGCGAAGGTGCGCGCCTACCTCTCCACGGAGCATGCGGCGTTCAAGAAGCTCACGACCGCGGCTGCGCTGAAGTCCGCGTTCGGCGCTCTGCAGGGAGAGCGGCTGCAGCGGGTCCCGCGCGGGTACGACGCGGAGCACCCCGCGGCGGAGCTCTTGAAGTTGAAGCAGTACTACTTCGCCACGACTCTGCCGGCGGACGCGGCCTTGAAGTCCGACCTGCCGAAGGAGCTGGCGAAGCGGTTCAAGGCGGCGACGCCGTTCGTGCAGCAACTGGACGCCATTCTGCACTGAGCGCGCGCCCTCCTGCTCCCGTCGCCGCGGACGGAACCGGGCGGCGGCCTCGGCTACCAAGGCGTCAAGCTGCTGCGTGCCTCTTTCCGCTCACGGAGGCGGCCGCAACCGCGGCAGTCGTCCGAAGCGCCATGTGTCGTCGGGGGCTTCGCGGCCAGCCGCGGTGCAGCGCTCGGCGACGTCGCCGGTGCAAGCGTCGATGAGCACCGGATGGCACGTCTCCCTCACCGACTCGCCGGACAGCGCGTCGAGCCGCGTGCCGTTCGCGAGATCCTTCTGCCATTGCCGCAGACGTCTGCTCGCGCGCGGCCACTCGCGATCGACGTGCGCCCGCATGCGCTGGATGGGTTCTCCTCGCGTGCCCCGGATCGGGCCCAGCTCCCCGCCGCGCGCGTACCGCGTACAGAGATCGTGCTCGAAGCCGGCCTCGGTGCACGTCGCTTCGATGAGCTCGGCCTCCAGCGTCCGGTAACGCCTGCCGACCGAGTCGTGGGTCTGGGGCGTACCGGGCCCCCGATGCGACCTGAAGATGTTGCCTTGCCTGAGCGTGTTGCGGATCGCGAAGGGAGGCCGGGAGGGGGTCACCCGCGCGAGGTTGAAGTCGCTCTCATCCGGTTCGCGCAGGCGCTCCCCTTCTCCGAGCCGAGTGAGCCAGCTCCCGTCCCACTTCATCCAGCTCCCGCCTCCGAACGCGGCCCCGTCATCCAGCGCATTCACCGCCCACACCGCGTGGCCGCAGCCCTTCGCGACCACGCGGCCGATCTCATCGCCGCCCAGCACGTCGGTCTCCATCACCACGCAGCCCTTCCGTCCGCGCTCGCATGCCGGCGGCAGCTTCAGGGTGCCGAAGAGGGACTCCTGCCGCGCGAGCAGGCCTTGCAGCAGCGTGCGGGTGGAGGGCGGGACCGAATGCTCGTCGCGCCACTTCGTCTCGTACGACGCCGTGCCCTCGAGGCCGGGGCCGTGGTCGTCCGGCGCTTCGTCCTGCCAGCACGCATCGAACGCCCTCCGGCGCGCCTGGGCGAAGGTCCGCTTCGGCGCTCCCATCGCTTCGCGAACTGCGCGCCTGCAGGTCTCCGGGGGTGCGGTGCCCAGGCTCGCGAGGATGACGACCTCGCGTCGATCCGGCGCGCACGCGCGCCCGCGATCCGTCTCCAGCGACACGGTGAAGGTCGCGTTGCAGAGCGCCTCTGCCAGCGAGCCTGAACACCGGAAGGCCAACGCGCCGGTCGTGGCGTCGTAGAGGGCGAGCCGGCAGCGGGCTTCGAAGTCGTTGTGTGCTGGCGCGTCCTCCTCCGACGGCCGGACCTCGAGCCAGCGCTGCTGCAGACGGGCGACCTCTTCGTCTTCGTCTCGATGGAGCGGGACGCGTTGCTCGAGCGGCAGCAGGGCCTCGAGGCATCCCTCCGCAATGTTCGTCTTCCTTGTCCAGCACTCGCGCCACGCGCCTTGAAGCGCCCCGCTCTCCTTCGCGAGGAGGAAGCCCGCCCGCGCGTTCTCCCTCGTCAGCGGGGCTCGATGATCCCGCTCGCGGATGACCGCGTTGTCCAGACAGGCCGAGGGCGGTTGCGGCTGCGCGCGCGAAGGGACCGCTTCTTCGAGGTGGGCGAGGCACTCTCCCTGCCAGGTGATCCGGCGCGAGGGCATGAAGTCGTCGGGAACCACGGCGTCGCCCGACCGGGTAGTGCGCACGAGCCGTGACGAGTCGGGGGACGTCTTCGCGTTCAGCACCGCCCAGGTGGTCGCGCGGCGCGGACACTTCGAGTCCATCAACGTCGACAACGGCTCCGCCCCATCGGCCACCGACTGCATCAGCGCGTGGCAGTGCTCGGTGAACGCAGGCCACTGAGGGAGGCGTGCACGCATCTGCTCGTGGTCGGCCTTCAGGACGGCGGCGAGCTCGTCGACGAGGAGATGCTCGACGCGGCGGAGCATGCCCTGCTCTCGATTGGAGAGGTCTCGCTCGCCGGCGCGCGTGCGGAGGAGGCGGTACATCTGCACGAGGTCGTCGATCTCTCCTCGACGGATGCGATCTTCGGTGGGCTCGGGGGCGTCCTCGAGCGGAACGTGAAGCTCCTCTTCGAGGATTCGCCTCGCGCGTCCGGCGTCGGTCAGGGGCCGAAGCCAGGCGTCGTTGTCGAGCACCGGGACGTAGCCGCTGGAGAAGGCGCCTCGCAGGAGCAGCACCTCGGTGGACGGTGGAAGGGAGCGATGCGCGGGATCGATGGGTCTCGCCTCGGCCCCCAGCTCCGAGAGGGGCCCGCGGGTCACGACGACGTGAACGCCGCGGCCCCGGACGACCACCCGCTCCGGCGCTTCGCTGGCGAACGCAGCGATGGAGATGAGCAACGCCAGGACCACGCTTTTGCTGGTGCGCACGGGGGGAATTGACCACAGGACGGGCCTGCAGGTTCCGCGGTGCAGTACAGGGTGCGCTGGCCCACGATGGGACCGGGGTGTCTGTGGCGCGCGAGAAGCAGAAGGTCCAGGTCGATGCCGCCGCGTGGCGGGCGCTGGCGGTGGTCAGCGTGGCGACGTTCATGGCCGCGCTCGACGGCAGCGTGGTGAACGTGGCGCTCCACACCATCCGCGCCGACTTCGATGCGCCGGTGGCCAGCATGGAGTGGGTGGTGATGAGCTACCTGCTCTCGATCAGCGCGCTGCTCCTCCCGTTCGGAAAGATGGGCGACTCGCTCGGGTACGCGCGGCTGATGGCGGTGGGCTTCGTCGCCTTCGGTGCGGCGAGCGTCGCGTGCGGGGCGGCCCCGGGGCTGTGGAGCCTGGTCCTCTTCCGAGGCGTGCAGGGCATCGGCGCGGCGCTGTTGATGGCCAGCGGGCCCGCGCTGATCAGCACCCGCTTTCCCGCCGAGGCCAGAGGCCGCGCGCTCGGGCTGCAGGCCACCGCGACCTACCTCGGACTCGCGCTGGGACCGTCGTTGGGCGGCTTCATCACCGAGCACCTCGGGTGGCGCTGGGTGTTCTGGGTCAACCTGCCGATCGCGATCCCCGCCGCGGTGGTCCTGCTGCGCGGCGCGGTCGAGAAGTCGCGCGCGAGGCTCGGGGTGGAGCCGCTGAGCGCGGTGCTGTTCGCGACCACGATCGTGGCGGCGATCCTCGCGATGGAGCAGGCGCGCTCCAACGGGACGCTCGCCATCGGGCTGGGTGTGGCGGCCGTCGTGCTGGGCGCGCTGTTCGTCCTGCGCCAAAGACGGAGCCCGAGGCCGCTGCTGCCCCTCGACATGTTCAGGAACGCGGCGTTCTCCGCGGGCGTCGCGACCGCGTACCTCCAATACCTCGTGCTGTTCGTCTCGAACTTCCTCGTGCCCTTCTTCCTGCAGGGACCCGGAGGGCTGTCGCCGGGCAAGGCCGGGCTGCTGATGACCGCGCAGCCGCTGGCGATGGTCTCCTTGACCGCGCTGGCCGGGCACCTGAGCGATCGCATCGGCCCCCGGGTGCCGTCGGCGTTCGGGATGGGCGTGATCGCGCTCGCGCTCTGGCTCCTGTCCGGACTGGATGCGGACGCGTCGATGGCGCGCTCGGCGGCGCTGCTGGGGTTGCTCGGCGTGGGCGTGGGCTTCTTCACCAGCCCCAACAACAGCGCGATCCTCGGCGCCGCCGCGCGGGAGCGTCAGGGCGTGGCGTCCGGACTGCTCGCCGCCGCGCGCAACGTGGGGATGGTGAGCGGGATCTCGGTGGCGGGCGTGTTTCTCGGGGCCTCCGCCGGGGGTGAGAACGCCCTCATCGAGAGCGCCTTCCGGAATGGTCTGCGGGTGGCGGCGGTGATCGCCGTGGTGGGGTTCGTCCTCGCGCTGCTGCGGCCTGCGCCCGCTACATTCCGCGCATGAACTGGCTCCCCCTCGCGATCCTCACCGCGACCGCATTCGGCGCGTACAACGTCTTCATCAAGCTCGGGTCGAACAAGATCGACCAGGTGCTCGGCGCGGTCGTGCTGCAGATCGTGGCCGCGCTGCTCGGAGGTAGCTACGCGCTCTTCCTCAAGCTGCAGGGACGCGAGCTCGCGGTGAGCAACGCGGGACTGATGTTTGCGGCGCTGGCGGGCGTCGCGGTGGGGCTCGCGGAGATCCTCACCTTCGTCGTCTTCTCCCGCGG
>CAZCWA010000144.1:8905-10898 GCA_964502265.1 uncultured Myxococcaceae bacterium
CGTCAGACCCCACCACTATACGGATGCACAGTGGCGGGAGGCGGACGATGAGCGTGGTGGTGGTGGCGGAGAAGCCGTCGGTGGGGCGGGACCTGGCGCGGGTGCTGGGCGCGAATCGGAAGGGCGAAGGGTTCCTCGAGGGGAATGGCTACCTCGTCACCTGGGCCATCGGGCACCTGGTGGGGCTGGCGGAACCGGCGGAGGTGAAGGCCGAGTGGAAGCGGTGGGACTTCGGCCTGCTGCCCATGATCCCGGAGAAGTGGCCGCTCAGCGTGCTGGGGAAGACGCGCGCGCAGTTCAACGTGCTCAAGAAGCTGCTGCGGGACGCGGCGGTGGAGCGCGTGGTGTGCGCCACGGACGCCGGCCGCGAGGGCGAGCTCATCTTCCGCTTCATCTATGAGGCGACGGGCTGCCGGAAGCCGGTGGAGCGGCTGTGGATCTCGTCGCTGACGGACGGGGCGATCCGCGAGGGCTTCCGGAAGCTGAAGGACGGGCGCAGCTACGACGCGCTGGCGGCGGCGGCAAGGGCCCGGAGCCAGGCCGACTGGCTGGTGGGGATGAACCTCTCGCGCGCATACGGGCTGTCCCTGGCGCAGACCGGGATGTCCGTGGGCCGGGTGCAGACGCCTACCCTGGCCATGGTGGTCGCGCGCGAGCTGGAGATCCGCAACTTCAAGCCGGAGGACTACCTGGAGGTCGTCGCCACCTTTGAAGACGGGTCCGGGGCGCGTCGGTACAAGGGCACGTGGTTCCGGCCGGCGAAGCCCGGGGAGAAGGGGGAAGGCGCGGCACAGGCGAGGCGGCTGCTCGCGGACGGGGTGGAGGCGGGGCAGATCGTCGAGCGGGCGAGGCGGGGCACCGCGTGCATCGAGAACGTGCGGGCGGAGACGAAGCGGATGCCGCCGCCGCTCCTCTACGACCTCACCGAGCTGCAGCGGCACGCGAACCGGCTCTACGCCATGAGCGCGCAAAGGACGCTGGCCGCGGCGCAGGCGCTGTACGAACGGCACAAGCTGCTCAGCTACCCCAGGACCGACAGCAGGCACCTCTCGAAGGACGTGGCGGACACGCTGCCGGACGTGGTGCGGGCGGTGAAGGAGCGCTACGCGGGGATGCTGGCGCCGGGGACGGGGGAGAGGCCGCTCGGGCGCAGATACGTGGACGACGCGAAGGTGAGCGACCACCACGCGATCATCCCCACCGATCGGCGCATCGCGGATCCGCGCGCGCTGGGCGAGGACGAACGCCGCATCTACGACCTCGTCTGCAGGAGGCTGCTGCAGGCGTGGCACGGCGAGCACGTGTGGGACGTGACCACCGTGACCACCGCCATCACCACCCAGTCGCCGGAGGTGGTCGACCGCTACCGGAGCCAGGGGACCGCGGTGCGCGAGGTCGGGTGGAAGGTGCTCGATCCGGTGCTCTCCAGGCGGGAGAAGCCGGACGAGGACGAGGCCCAGGCGCTGCCGGCGGGGCTCGAACGCGGGCAGCCTCAACGGGTGGTGGACGCGCAGGCGGTGAAGAAGACCACCCGGCCGCCGCCCCGCTTCACCGAGGCCACGCTGCTCACGGCGATGGAGACCGCCGGCGTAGCGCTCGACGACAAGGAGTTGTCCAACGCGATGAAGGAGCGCGGGCTGGGCACGCCGGCCACGCGGGCGGCGACGATCGAGACGCTGCTCGACCGCGCGTACATCGTGCGGCAGGGAAAGACCCTCGAGGCGACGGAGAAGGGCGTGCAGCTCATCGCCGCGGTGGACGGGGTGGTGAAGAGCCCGGCGATGACCGGCGAGTGGGAGGCCCGGCTGGCGCGGATAGAGAAGGGACAGGAGGCGCTGCCGGAGTTCATGAGCGCCATCGAGCGGTACGTCCGGGAGGTGGTGGGGCGGGTGCCGCCGCCGGCCGGGCGGTCCTCGGCGGGTGGAGGCGGCGCCGGCTGGCGGAGTCGGACGGCTGGGCCCGCTGCGGGAGCGGCTGCGGAGACACCGAAGCG
>CAZCWA010000145.1:0-10880 GCA_964502265.1 uncultured Myxococcaceae bacterium
CGTAGGAGAGCGCGGCCGCGGTGGGCTCGTTGAGGATGCGCAGGACCTCGAGGCCGGCGATCCGGCCCGCATCCTTGGTGGCCTGGCGCTGCCCGTCGTTGAAGTAGGCGGGGACGGTGATCACCGCCTTGTTCACCGGCTTGCCGAAGAACGCCTCCGCGTCCAGCCGCAGCTCGTGCAGGACCATGGCGCTGATCTCCGGCAGCGCGAGGTCCTTGCCCCCCATCTGGATCCGCACGTCGTCGTGCGCGCCGGCGACGATCCGGTACGGCAGCGTCTTCTGCGCCTGCTGCACCTGCACCGACGAGAACTTGCGGCCGATGAGCCGCTTGGAGGCGTAGACCGTCTCCTCGGGGTTGGTGATCGCCTGCCGCTTGGCGATGTTCCCCACCAGCCGCTTCCCGCTGCGCGCCACCGCCACCACCGAGGGGGTGAGGTTCTGCCCGGTGCGGCTCTTGATCACCAGCGGCTGACCGCCGTTCACGCAGGCCACCACCGAGTTCGTGGTCCCGAGGTCGATTCCAATCACCGGCTCAGTCATGTCGCCCGGCCCTAGAAGGGCCACCTCATTCTCTTGAGCTGCTTCTTGACCTCGGGGTGGTCCGGCTGGAGCTTCGCCGCCTCCTCGAGCTGCTTCTTCGCCAGCTTCTTCAGGTCCGCGTCCAGCAGCACCTGGGCCATCAACAGGCGCGCGTCCGCGCTCTTCGGATCGAGATCCACCGCCCGCTGCGCGAACGACCGGAGCTCCTTCGCGTCCGCGCCCTGCTGCCGCAGCAGCCCCGCCGCGCGGTATGCCGCCTGGAACGACGTGGCGTCCAGCGTGGCCGCGGTCCGGTAGTGCCCGAGCGCGCGCGCCGTGTCACCGAACCGCTCCGCCTCGGCGGCCTTCTGCAGCTCCTGCTTCGCGCGCTGCAGATCGAACCGCCTGCGGGCCTCCGCCTGGAGGTACTCGACCTCCTTGTTGCCCGGCTCCATCTGCGCGGCCATGTGCAGATCCGTCAGCGCCAGTCCCGGCTGCTCCTGCGCGATGTGCGCCCGCGCCCGCTGGACGAACTCCGCCACCCGCGTGACCCGCGCGAGGTAGGGGTGCCTCGCCATCCGCGCCCGCCGCTCCGCCGCCCGCTCGGGATCGACCGGCGCCTCCGCCCCCTCGAGTCCGTTCGCCCCCGCAGCGGCCGCCTCCGCCTGAGGACGGCCCGCCAGCTCCGGCCGGGCCCGCAGGTAGGCCGCGCGCTTCTCGTCGTCGGACAGCGTCTGGTAGGCCTCGGCGATGCGGCGGAAGATCCGATCGATGCGGCCGCGGAACGAGCCGAGGTTCTTCCCGTAATAGCGATCCGGGTGATACCGCCGCGAGGCCGCGTAGTACGCCTGCCGGATCTCCTCCAACGTCGCGCCGGGCCGCAGCCCCAGCACCGCGTAGTGATCCAGCCTGCCGAGCCCCCGCTCCAGATCCAGGATCTCCTGCTTGCGGTCCGCCGGCAGGTCCACCTGCTCCACCGACGCCGCGTCCACCACCTGCGGGCCGCTGGGCTTGTTCACCCGCGCCGGCACCACCGCTCCCTTGGCCCGCAGCGAGAGCAGCAGCGCGATGGCGCGGGGCTCGTCCAGTCCGGAGTGGAGGATGAGCTCGTCGATGCGCGAGGCCCTGCCGATCCGCGCCCACAGCGCGCCCTCCTCCGCGGTCAGGCGGAGCCTCAGCGGGTCTGCATTGGGAACCTGGGCCAGATAGTCCGTCCGGGCCCCCAACCCGACGATGGCTGCTTCGGACTGGCTCAAAGGTCGTGCACGCCTCTCGAAACGTCGAACTGTAGAAAGCGGGTTCCGTTCCCGTCAAACGCTCCTTGCCCCTCGTACTAGCCGGCGAGCGCCCGATCGAGCGCCGAAAGCCCTTCGTCGAGCTGGGCCTCGGTCACCACGAACGGCGGCGCGAACCGCACCGTCCGCTCCCCCGCCAGGTTCACGAGCAACCCGTTCTCGCGGCAGCGGGCCACCACGCCCGGCGCGTCCTTCTCCACCTCCACGCCCACCAGCAGGCCCTGCCCGCGCACCGCGGTGATCCTCCCCGCGTGCTTCTCGCGCAGCCGCTCCGCGCCGGCCATGAGGTACGCCCCCAGCGCCTGAACCCGCTGCAGGGTCTGGGGCCGGCTCACGATCGCCACCGCCGCGTTCGCCGCCGCGCAGGCCAGCGGGTTGCCGCCGAAGGTGGAGCCGTGGGTCCCCGGCCCGAGCGCGGACTGGATCTCCTCCCGGCAGAGCATGGCCCCGATGGGCATGCCGTTGCCCAGCGCCTTGGCGGTGCTCAGCGCGTCCGGCCGGATCCCCTCGTGCTCGAAGGCGTAGAAGGTGCCGGTGCGGCCCATGCCGGTCTGGATCTCGTCGAGGAAGAGGAGCGCGCCCACCTCGTCGCAGAGCGCGCGCAGGCCCTCGAGGAACCCTTCGGGCGCACGCCGGATGCCGCCCTCGCCCTGGATGGGCTCCACGAGGATGGCCGCCGTCTTCGGACCCGCCACCTTCCGCACCGCGTCCAGGTCACCGAAGGGCACGGTGACGAAGCCCTGCGGCAACGGCTCGAAGCCCTTCTGGTACTTCGGCTGTCCGGTGGCGGTGAGGGTGGCCAGGGTGCGGCCGTGGAAGGACTGCTCGAAGGTGATGATCTCCACCCGCTCCGCGTCGCCCTTCTCCTTGTGGTAGCGCCGCGCGAGCTTGATCAGCGCCTCGTTGGCCTCCGCGCCGGAGTTGCAGAAGAACACCCGGTCCAGCCCCGAGAGCTTCGTCAGCCGCTCGGCCAGCTCCACCTGCGGCTCGTTCCACACGCCGTTGGCCACGTGCCACAGCCGATCCGCCTGCATGTGCAGCGCGGACGTCAACTCCGGGTGGCAGTGCCCGAGCGCACAGGTGGCGATCCCGCAGATGAGGTCGAGGTACCTGCGCCCCTCCACGTCCCACACGTACGCGCCCTCCCCGCGCGCGAGCACCACCGGCTGCTGCTTGTAGTTCCCCAGCAGGACCTTCTGGCCCCGCGCCACCACGTCCGCGTTCGTCGTCGCACTCACAGGATGTACCTCGACAGGTCTTCGTCCTGGACCAACCCCTCCAGGCGCTTCTGAACGTACCCGCGATCGATCGTGAAGTCGCTCGTGGCGCCGTCCGAGGCGGTGAAGGAGATCTCGTCCAGAAGCCTCTCCAGGATGGTGTGCAGCCGCCGCGCGCCGATGTTCTGCGTGCGCTCGTTCACCCGCTGCGCCACCGCGGCGATCTCCTCCACCGCGTCGTCGCTCACGTGCAGCCGCACCCCTTCGGTCGCGAGCAGCGCCACGTACTGCCGGATGAGCGAGTTCTTCGGCTCGCGGAGGATCCGCACCAGGTCCGCGCCGCTCAACGGCTCGAGCTCCACCCGGATGGGGAAGCGCCCCTGCAGCTCGGGGATGAGGTCCGAGGGCTTGGAGAGGTGGAACGCGCCCGCGGCGATGAAGAGCACGTGGTCCGTCTTCACCGGGCCGTACTTGGTGGTCACCGTGCTGCCTTCGACGATGGGCAGGATGTCCCGCTGCACGCCCTCGCGCGAGACGTCCGGGCCCGCCTTGGCGCCTTCGCGGGAAGCGATCTTGTCGATCTCGTCGATGAAGATGATCCCGTGCGCCTCCGCCCGCGCCAGCGCCTCGCGCTTCACCCGGTCCTCGTCCACCAGCCGCCCTGCCTCCTCCTGCGCGAGCAGCTTCAGCGCCTCGGGCACCCGGACCTTCCGCTTCCGGGTCTTGTTCATCCCCGGCATGTTCTTGAACAGGTCCTGGAGGTTGAAGCCAATCTCCTCCATCCCCTGCCCGGAGAAGTTGCGCATGAACGCCATCGGGTTCTCGGAGACCTCGACCTCCACCTCGCGGTCGTCCAGGGTCCCGGTGCGAAGCTGCGCCCGCAGCTTCTCCCGGTCGTTGTCGCTCAGGCCCGGGGTGGGCGGCGGCGGAGGCGGCGGCGCGAACCCGAACGGGCCCTGGCTCCGGTTCTGCGTCTGACCTGCGCCCCAGCCGGAGAGCAGCTCCACCAGCCGGTCCTCGGCCAGCTCCTGCGCGCGCGCCTTGACCTTCTCCGTCTCCTCGTCGCGCACCAGCGCGATGGACGCCTCCACCAGGTCGCGCACCATCGACTCCACGTCGCGGCCCACGTAGCCGACCTCGGTGAACTTGGAGGCCTCCACCTTCACGAACGGCGCCTGCGCCAGCTTCGCCAGCCGCCGCGCGATCTCCGTCTTCCCCACGCCGGTGGGGCCGATGAGGATGATGTTCTTCGGGTAGATCTCCTCGCGCAGCTCGGCGGACACCATCTGCCTCCGCCAGCGGTTGCGCATGGCGATGGCCACCGCGCGCTTGGCCGCGGACTGGCCCACGATGTAGCGGTCGAGCTCGGAGACGATCTCCCTCGGGGTGAGCGCCATGGTCAGAGCTCCTCGAAGCTGAGCTGCGTGTTGGTGTAGATGCAGATGTCCGCGGCGATCTTCATCGCCTCCTCCGCGACCTGCCGCGCGTCCAGGCCCGAGTGCTCGTGCAGCGCTCGCGCCGCCGCCAGCGCGAACGAGCCGCCGGAGCCGATGGCCGCCACACCGTGGTCCGGCTCGATCACGTCCCCCACCCCGCTGACGATGAAGGTGTGCTCCTTGTCCGCCACGATGAGCAGCGCCTGGAGCTGCCGGAGGAACTTGTCACTCCGCCAGTCCTTGCCCAGCTCCACGCAGGCGCGCGCGAGGTTCTTCTGGTGCTCCTTGAGCTTGGCCTCGAAGCGCTCGAAGAGCGTGAACGCGTCCGCGGTGCTGCCCGCGAAGCCGGCGACGACGTTGCCGTCCCCGAGCCTGCGCACCTTCCGCGCGCTGCCCTTCATCACCGTCTTGTCCAGCGTCACCTGGCCGTCGCCGACGAGCACCACCCGCCCGCCCTTGCGCACACACAGGATCGTCGTGCCGTGGAACATGCGGACGCGTTTAACAGGCGTCCCGCCCACCCGCCACGACGGACCGCGGGGCTGTCCGCTTCACGCGCGCGGGTGCGCCTCGTCGTAGACCTTCTGCAACAGATCCCAGCTCACCTTCGTGTACCGCTGGGTGGTGGAGAGGCTCGCGTGTCCGAGCAGCTCCTGGATGCTGCGGATGTCGAGCCCGTTGCCCAGCAGGTGCGTGGCGAACGAGTGCCGCATCGCGTGCGGCGAGACGTTCCGGTCCAGCGCGCACTGCTCCACGTACCGGTCGAGCTGCAGCGCCACGCCCCTGGGGGTCAGCCTGCCGCCGCGGTGGTTGAGGAAGACCGCTTCGGGGTCCTGATGCTTCGCCGGCTTCGCCAGCAATTCCCCGCGCTGGGCGAGGTAGCGCTGCAGCGCCTTCACCGCGCGTGCGTGCAGAGGACACAGCCGCTCCTTGCGGCCCTTGCCCATCACCCGGAGGGTCCCCTCGCGAAGGTCCAGATCCCCGAGCGACAGCGCGCACAGCTCGCCCACGCGCAGGCCGGCCGCGTACATCACCTCCAGCATCGCCCCGTCGCGCAGGCTGCGAACGTTCGCGCCGTCCGGGGCCTGCAGGATCGCCAGCACCTCGTCCACCGGCAGCGCGCGCGGCAGCGTCTTCGGGACCCTGGGCGCCTTGAGCAGCGCGGCCGGGCTCTGCTCCAGCTTCCCCTCGCGAACGAGGAACCGGTAGAGCGCCTTCACCGCCGACAGCTTCCGCGCCCGCGAGCTCTCCTTCAGCCCCTCCGCGATGTGCCCGAGGAACCCGCGCAGCACCACGTGGTTCGCCTTCAGGATCGGCACGCCCTTCTCCTGGAGGTACGCGTCCAGCCCCTGCAGGTCGAGCAGGTAGCCCGTCACCGTGTTGGGCGACGCGCGCCTTCTGTGCTCGAGGTACGCGCGGAACGCCTCCAGCTCGGGCGAGAGCGGGTGCGGGTGCGGCATCTGGAAGGTTACCGCCCCGCCTGCGGACCGGTGGTGGGCGCGGCATAGACGCCCTCGGCCTCGCGGCGCGCGCCCGCGAAGACCACCCGGTCCCCCTCGCCGGCGAAGTGCGCCGGGAGCTGGATGAACTGCGACAGCAGCCTGCGCTGCCGCGTCCCCGGGTCGTATACGGCGACGTCGTAGAGCTGCGAGTCGATGCGCGCGTGGGTGAGCAGCACCGTCTCGCCGTCCGCGGCCGGCCGGAAGCTGTACACGCCCTCCACCACCCGCGCGGTCTGATCGTTCTGGGCCTGCAGGACGTTGCCCTCGCCGTCCATCACCCACACGTCGAGCTGCAGGTCGTCGTCGAGCTGCGCGTAGGCGCACACGCCGGGCGCCTGCTCGGGGCTTCGCGGCGCGGGCAAGAGGCCGTCACAGGGGTTCTGGCGGATCTGGCAGCCCTCGGCGGTGCAGGGCAGGCACGTCTTGCCCATGCAGAAGGTGTAGCGCTGGTTCTCCCCCGGCGTGAACCCGAGCTCCTCGAACGACGAAGCCGGCGACTTCCCTTCGGCGATTGCGGCCTTGCGCGTCTTCGCCAGCTCGCGGAGCTTGCTCTGGGTGGCCACCTGCTGCGGCCCGTGCCCCTCCTGCAGGTCGAGCTGGTAGAGGCTGCACGACCGCGCGTTGCGCACGCAGTCCGACCGGTAGAGGAGGTAGCGGCTCTTCGGATCGAAGCTGTAGCCGAACACGTCCTGGTGCACCTTGCGCGACTCGGGATCGCCCAGCCCGTAGAGCATCAGGTCCACGGTGTAGATGGGCTTGAGGAACCGCGAGATGAAGGCGACCTTCTTCCCGTCCGGGCTCCAGCCGAAGTTCGGCACCCGGTTGCCGATCCGCTTCGGCTCGCCGTCCGGCAGCGTGCTCACCCCGAGGATGCCCGCGCGCGCCGAGTGGTCGTAGCTCTCGAGGTACGCGATCGCGTCCCCGGTGGGCGCGAACTCGAACTCGTTCACCTTCCGTCCCAGCCTGCGCGCCTCGCCGCCCACCGGCCCCACGAAGAGATCGCCCGGCTCGTCCGGGGTCCCGTTCTCGGTGCGCGCGAAGTACCTGCCGTCCTGCGAGAACGCGAACGGTCCCACGCCCACCGCCACCTTCGCGGACTTCCACTCGGGCGCGGAGGCCAGGTACAGCTCGTACGTCCCCCGCGCGGTGGCGCTGCGCTGGGTGAAGGCCACGTGCGCGCCGTCCCTGGAGGAGATGAAGTCCCCCACCTGCTCGCCCAGCTTCACCGGCTCCGGACGCTCACCGGCCGCCGGGGGCGCGCCGAAGGGCGTGATGAACAGGCCGCTCGCCGCCTGCAGCCGCCGGCGGAAGAGCAGGTGCTTGCTGTCGGCGGTGAAGCCGGCGGTGTGCACCTCGCCCGCGACCGGCGCGAACGGACCGTTGGGGAAGAGGCCCGCGTGCAGCACGCCGTCGGCGATGAAGGCCACCCCGCGCCCGTCCGGCGAGGCCACCATGTAGCTGACGTCCCGGCCCAGCTCGATCGGCGCCTCGGTCTCGCCCTGCAGGTCGTGCGCGTGCAAGGTCCCGGTCTGGTTCACCGGGTTGTAGCCGGCGAGGTAGAGCGCCCACCGCGAGTCCGGCGACACCGTCCAGCCGCCGGGCACGTTGGTCACGCCGTTGCCGAGCTTCGCCGGCGCTCCCCCATCCGTCGCCACCGCCCACAACTCGCCCACCACCATCTGCGCGGGGACGCCCTCCACCCGCGGCTTCTCGCCGTCGAGCAGGTAGAGCGCGTGCTTGCCATCCGGCGTCACCCGCAGGTCCGTCGCCTTCCCGCGCGCGAGCAACTGCGCCTCGCCGGCGTTCTTCTTCTTGTCCTCGCAGCCGGTCCCCCCGAGGAGGACCGCCGCAGACATCAACGCCAACGCCCCGAGCTTTCTCACCGCGTCGCCTCCTCGAGCCATGGCTCGAAATCCGCCTGGCCGCGCTCCGCATGGCGCGCCCGCTTCTGGTCCCGCTTCACCCGCCCCGGCAGCGGCGGGAAGAGCCCGAAGATCACGTTCGACGGCTGGTAGTCGTAGTCCTCCGGGTGCGCCTCGCCGGTCACGTGCCGGTAGAGCGCGCCGAGCGCCGTCGTCGCCGGCGGCGGTACGAACGCCCTGCCCTCCCGGCGCGCGTGGATGGCCAGCGCCACCAGGTAGCCGCACGCCGCAGACTCCACATAGCCCTCCACGCCGGTGATCTGCCCGGCGAAGAGGATCCGCGGCTCCGTCTTCAACGACAGGTCCCGGTCCAGGAGCCGCGGCGCGTCGATGAAGGTGTTCCGGTGGATCTGTCCCATCCGGAGGAACTCCGCGTCCCGCAGGCCCGGCAGCGTCCCGAAGATGCGCTTCTGCTCGCCCCAGGTGAGCCGGGTCTGGAAGCCCACCATGTTGTAGGCGGTGCCCGCCCTGTCCTCCGCCCGGAGCTGGATCACCGCGTGCGGCCGCGTGTCCGTCCGGGGGTCCCGAAGGCCCACCGGCTTCATCGGCCCGTGGGCCAGCACCTCGTCGCCTCGCTCCGCCATCACCTCGATGGGCAGACACCCTTCGAAGTAGCGGGGTTCCTCGAAGGCGTGCGGCTCCACCTTCTTGCCCTCGCGGATCGCCTGCACGAAGGCCGTGTACTCGTCCTTCGTCAGCGGCAGGTTGATGTAGTCCGCACCGTCGCCCTTGCCCCAGCGGCTCTGCCGGAAGGCCACGTTCATGTCGATCGAGTCGGCGCTCACGATCGGCGCGATCGAGTCGTAGAAGTAGAGCCGCTCGCCCACGTGACGCTCCAGCGCCCGCGCCAGCGCATCCGAGGTCAACGGCCCCGTGGCCACCACCACCGGCCCATCCTCCGGCAGCGCGTCCACCTCGCCCGGCACCACCGTGATCAGCGGCTCGGCGGCGATGCGGTCCGTCACCTCGCGGCTGAACTTCTCGCGATCCACCGCCAGCGCCTCGCCCGCCGGCACCCGGTGGACGTCCGCCGCGCCGAGCACGATCGACCCCATCCGCCGCAGCTCCGCGTGCAGCATCCCCACCGGCGTGTGCGGGTTGTCGGACCGGAACGAGTTCGAGCACACCAGCTCCGCCATCCCGTCCGACTTGTGCGCGGGCGAGCGCCGCTCGGGCTTCATCTCCCGGAGGATGACCGGGATGCCGCGCCGGGCGAGCTGCCAGGCACACTCGCTCCCCGCCAGCCCCGCGCCAATCACCGTCACCGTTCCATCGGGCTTGTCGGCTGCCATTGCGTTCGGCCTTAGCACACCCTCCCCAAGGCGAAAGTGCGCGCGCACGGGTGCTCTCCCGCCTGCCGCACGTCCGAGCCGAATGCGCCCCCTCTCCCCGATCCCTACGTTCACCCTCGCCATTGGATTGGGACTGAAAGGAGCTGTCATGGCCGACCGGGACATGGACCTGCGGCGCATCCGCGAGCAGATGCAGCGCCGCCGCCGCGACCTGCTGGTGGCGTGGGAAGGCACCCGCCGGGAGCTGACCGCGCTCAAGGAAGCGGAGTCGGGTCAGGAGTACGAAGAGGGCGCGCAGGTGGAGCTGGCCGACTACACGCTCTCGCAGCTCATGGAGAACCAGCGGCGCGAGCTGATGCTCATCGACGCGGCGTTCCAGCGCATGGACGAGGGCTCGTACGGCGAGTGCGTCGACTGCGGGACGGACATCCCCCTCGAGCGCCTGGAGGCGGTGCCCTTCGCCATCCGGTGCGAGGAGGACGCGCGCATGCGCGAGCTGGAGCGGATGGGCGGCCACTACGCCACCCCGTCGCTCTGAGCGGAGCGAATGCCTGAGTGCGGAGAGGCGCGCGGCCGGGTGCCCGGGAGGGCCCGGCCGCGTGGCCTACTCGGCCTTGCCCTCCGCCTGGATGACCACGAACCGGTAGTTCTCCAGCTCGTTCTGGCCGGCGGTGTAGAGCACGGTGAGCAGCAGGTCGTAGGGGATCTTCCGGTCGCCGATCACCGAGAGCTCCCGCGCGAACGCCACGCCCCCGCGGTCCTCGATGTAGCGGAGCTTCTCCACCTCGCGCTTGAGCGCCGCGTCCAGCTTCGTCACCAGCCGGCCGTTGAGCTCCTCGGGCGGGATCTGCCCGTTCTGCAGCGAGAGCACCAGCCGCTCGCCCACGAGGATGCTCTTGCCCGTCACCGTCACCGCCACCGTGTCCTTCGGCGTCTGCCGGGTGGTGGAGATGGGCGGCCGGATGTCCTCCGACGCGCTCATGGCGATGGTGGTGGAGCTGAAGGACTTGAGGAGGAAGACCAGGATGACCGTCATCAGGTCCATCATGGCCACCAGGTTCAGCTCCCGGATCTCGCCCTCGGCCTCGCGGTCCCGCCGCTTCTTCCGCGCCATCGCCCGGCGGAAGCGGAGCCGCTGCATGTCGTCCGCGCTGAGCTGCGGTCCGAGGCTCTGACTCCGGGCGGCTGTGGAGGAAGGGGAGGCCATGGCGGAGGTCACATCGCGGCGAGGGTGACGTCGGGGAAGAGCAGCTTGCGGTCGGAAGTCTCGCGCACCGCGTCCATGGTCTCGATCAGGTGCTCGTAGGCGATGTCGCTCTCGGCGCCGATGATCACCTTGGTCTGCGCCTGGAAGTCCTCGTGCGCCTTGATCTGCTTCATGTGCTCGTTGAGCTGCACGAAGTCGTAGGCGCCGTCCGCCTTCACCGGGATGGTGGGGGCGCCCTCCGTCTCCGAGCCCGCCGCCGCCGCGCCGTCCGCCCCGGTCTGCCCGAGCACCGCGCCCGAGCCGGCGATGAAGAAGCCCTTCTTGCTGATCAGCACGCTGAGGATCTGCTGCGGCTTCTCGGGGTTGTCGCTCGCGCCCGCGGTGGGCCCGCCGTAGTTGGGCGCGTTGACGTTGAGGATGCCCCAGGCCGCCAGCCCCGTGATCGACATCAGCATGAAGATCACGAGGTTCATCAGGATGTCGAGGTAC
>CAZCWA010000146.1:0-10856 GCA_964502265.1 uncultured Myxococcaceae bacterium
GCTACCGGCTGGGCGTGAACTACCACCAGATCCCGGTCAACGCCGCGCGCTGCCCCGTGCACAGCAACCACCGCGATGGCGCGCTCCGGGCGGATGGCAACTACGGCGGCCGGCCGCACTACGAGCCCAACAGCTTCTCGCAGTGGCAGGAGCAGCCGCAGTTCCGCGAGCCGCCGCTCAAGCTCGAGGGCGACGCGGACTGGTGGAACTTCCGCGAGGACGACGCCGACTACTTCAAGCAGCCCGGCGACCTCTTCCGCCTGATGAGCCCCGCGCAGCAGCAGGTGCTCTTCGACAACACCGCGCGCTCACTCGGTGACGCGCCGGACTTCGTCAAGCAGCGCCACATCGACAACTGCAGCAAGGCGGACCCGGCCTACGGCGCCGGGGTGGAGGCCGCCCTGCGGAAGCTGGGCACGTTCGCCGCGGCGAAGTCCTCGCCCAACAGCCTGTAGTCGTCCCGGTGCGTGCCGGTCGCTCTAGTTGATCGGCACGTACGGGACGTCGGGCACGGTGCAGGCGGAGAGGTCGAAGAGCATGAAGACCAGCGCCTTCTCCTGCGGCGAGAGCGCGGTGCTGGTGCAGCCGGTGGGGAAGGGGCGGTTCTGCGAGGTGTCGCCCGAGGAGACGTGGATGTCGCTGAAGACCACGCGGCCGCACTGCTGATCCTCGGGCACCGCCACCGGCGCGTTGAAGCTGAAGTACTGCACCGTCTCCACGCCGCCGGGCCGGATGTTGATCCACGGCAGCGCGCGGCTGGTGTTCACCTCGGAGATCGTCCGGCGGCCCGCCTCGATGCGCAGCTCGCCTTCGCGGCTCGCGCCGCTGCCCACGTCGAAGAGCCACTCGGAGAGCAGCGCGCCGCGCTCGAAGGACGTGTTCACGTAGCCGGTGGACGGGTTGGGCGGGTTGCTCAACGAGGTCCAGCTCGCCACCGAACGGAAGGCCTCGGGGCCGTGCTGCAGCCACGCGTTGTGCCAGTGCGAGAGGAACACCCGCCCGCCCTTCGCCGCGTAGTCCTGCAGCGCCTGACGCGCGGGCTCGGACTTGTTGCCGAGGTCCTGGCTGCCCTCGCACGAGTGCACCACGATGTCGTACGCCTCGAGGTTCTCCAGCTTGTCCCACCACTGCCGCGCGAGCGGGAAGGTGCCACCGCCCATCGACGCGTCGAAGCGATCGCTGCCGTTGCGGCCGGCGTAGAAGTTCACCCGGCCACCGCCACCGGGGAGCGTGAACTCCGAGGCGTCGACGCCGATCTTGCGCAGGAGGCACTCGAGCGCGTCCGCGCCGCCGGTGGTGAGCGCGATCTTCGGCAGGTCACCTTCGCTCTGCTTCGACGGAAGCCGCGTCAGCGACGGGCTCGCGTCGTTGCCGGTGCACTCGGTCACCTTCGGGATCGTCACCTGCCGCCGCCACTTGCCCACCTGGATCACCAGCGGGATGTCCTCGCCCGCGGGCACGTTGCGCAGCTCGAAGCGGCCCTTCACGTCGGTGCGCGCTTCCACCAGCGGAGAGCCGGAGGGTTCGACGCCGCAGCGATCGCAGGAGAGTCCTTCGGGGAGCGGGCCCACCTCCGCGTTGGGGACGTAGACGAGCACGTTGGGCAGCGGGAGATCTCCGGCCGGCGTGGTCACCGTGCCGCTCAGCCGCGTGACGTCGCCGTTGGTGCAGAGCACCTGCTGCTGGCACAGGCCCACGCACTCGGGCTGTCCGGTGCCTCCGTCGTTGCCGCCGGTGTTGCCGCCGTCTGAGTGGCCTGGGCCTTCCGGGCCGCCTGGGCCTCCGTCGTTGTGCGCGCCGTCGACGTCGGTTCCCGCGCAGGCGAGGAACGCGCTGGACGCGATCACGAGCCCCAGCGTGCGGAGGTTGGAGAGGTTCTTCCCGTTCATGCGCCGCAGCCTAGAGGGGCGCGCGCTCGGTGATGAAGGCCCGGCCGCTCATTCAGTGACCCGCCGTTCGAGGGGCAGACGAGGTGCCTCGACAGCGCCGCTGCGCGATTCCCACGGCGTGCGCTCTTCCGAGGCGAACGCAGCACACCCACGCACTTTGGCGCCAGGGCGTATGCTGCCGCGCCATGTTCCCCACCACCTTCGATGCCGCCCCGCACGCCCGCCGCCGCACGCTCTTCGCCGAGGCCATGCGCGGCCGCCCCGCCCTCTTCGCCTCGAGCCGCCCGCGCCCGCGCTACTACGCCGCGCACCACTTCCCCTTCCGCGCCGCCTCGCACTTCCTCTACTTCTTCGGCGTCAATCACGCGGACGCGTACGGCGTGTTCGACGGCGAGGCGTGGACGCTCTACCTCCCCGAGCCGGGTCCGGACGATGCGCTGTGGGAGGGCGAGGTCCCGTCGTTCGCCGAGATCGAGGCGCGGGCGGGCGTGCCGGTGCGCGGGCTCGGAGGGCTCGCTGCAGCGGTGAAGGGGCGCGCGTTCGCCACGCTGCCCACGCCGGATCTGGAGACGTGCGAGACGCTCTCGGAGCTGCTCGGGCGCAGCGTGCGGCCGGGGCGCTTCTCGGAGATCGACGAGGCGCTGGCGGAGGTCGTCATCTCGCTGCGGATGCGCCAGGACGCGGGCGCGCAGGCGGAGCTGCGGCGGGCGGCGGAGATCACCCACGCGGCGCACCTCGCAGGGATGAGGGCGACGCGGCCGGGGATCCTCGAGGCCGAGGTCTCGGCGGCGATGGAGCGCGAGGCGCTCGCGCGCGACGTGACGCTCTCGTACCTGCCCATCGTCACCGTGCACGGCGAGGTGCTCCACAACCACCATCACCACCACCGGCTCGGCGAGCGGGACCTGCTGCTGGCCGACGTGGGCGCGGAGAGCCCGGGAGGCTTCGCGGCGGACGTGACCCGGACGTGGCCGGTGAGCGGCCGGTTCTCCACCACCCAGCGCGAGCTGTACGAGGTGGTGCTGCGCGCGCAGGAGGCGACCATCGCGGCGATGAAGCCGGGCGTGCGCTACCGCGACCTGCACCTGCTGGCGACGAAGGAGATGGCGAAGGGCCTCGTGGCGCTCGGCATCCTGCGCGGGGATCCGGAGGAGCTGGTGAGGGACGGCGTGGCGTACCTGCTCTTCCCGCACGGCGTGGGGCACCTGCTCGGGCTCGACGTGCACGACATGGAGGACCTCGGCGACAGGGCCGGCTACGCGAAGGGACGCACGCGGTCGGAGCAGTTCGGGATCCGCTTCCTGCGCATGGACCGGGATCTCGAGGAGGGCATGTGCGTGACCATCGAGCCGGGCCTGTACATCGTGCCGGCGATCCTCCGGGACCCGAAGCTCTCCGCGCTGGCGGGGGACAGGCTCGATCGGAAGGTGCTCGCGCGCTTCGCCGAGGACGTGCGCGGGATCCGCATCGAGGACGACGTGCTCGTCACGGCCAGCGGACACGAGGTCCTGACCGCCGCGATCCCGAAGCGGGTGGAGGACGTGGAGCGGACGATGCGGGAGCTGGAGGGATGATGCGCGTGCGTGGATGGATTCTGGCTGCCGGTTTGCTGCTGGGCGCGTGGACCGCCGCGGGATGCGCCGGCGATCCGTACGAGGCCCGGAGCGCGGAGCTGACGGAGGGCGCGCCGAGCTGTGGTCGGCTCGAAGCGTCGCCGCGGTGCCCGAGCGGTGCGGAGCAGGCAGCGCAGTGCATGGCCGATGCGTGGACCGCGTGCACGGCGGCGACGCTGGAGACGACGCGCTCGACGATCGAGGGCGATCCCATCACCGAGCTGCTCGTCATCCAGCCCACCGGCGACGGCTGCCGGGTGATCCGCCTCCGGGATACCCGCGCCGACAGGTACGGCCCGCGGGAGGTCGACGAGAGCGTGTGCCGTCAGCTCGAGATGGGGGACCCGGCGTGCGTCGACCCGGTGGTTGACGACTGCCTGCCCCGGTGACCGGCCGCCGGCGCGTGATCACGTAGACGAGGGACGGACCGGACGTTCGGAACGTCCGTCCTTCCTCGTTGCCGGCGTGTCCCAGGTCAGCGCTGTTCTCGAACCCGGCTTCGGGTTCGCCGCGCCGTTTCGCCGATTTCCAACGGAGCCTTCGTTCACCTCTCGAAGGAGCGCGTGCATCCGCGGCCAGCGTGCACACCCTCCGCCGGCGTCACGATCCGGGAGGCATCAACAAATTTACAGATAGGCGATGGTCAGGGAGTTGACGCAGCACGAGGCCGGGAGTGTTCTCCCTCTCCAACTCGTCTGACGTTGTCGTTTACAGCTTCAATGACCATCCATTACCAACGCCCCCTAACGCGGAGCGTCAGGAGCACCCGATGAGCCAGAACCCCACCCCGCATACCTCCGGACTCGAGCTCACCGCGCCCATGCGCGAAGGCTACGCGGAGATCCTCAGCCCGGAGGCGCTCGGCCTGGTGGAGGCGCTGGTGTCGCGTTTCGGCGCGCGGGTGGAAGAGCTGCTCGAGCGTCGGCGCGTGCGCCAGGCCGCGTTCGACAAGGGCGAGAAGCCGGACTTCCTCCCCGAGACGCGGCAGGTCCGCGAGGGTGACTGGACGGTGGCGCCGCTGCCGAAGGACATCCTCGACAGGCGGGTGGAGATCACAGGTCCCGTGGACCGGAAGATGGTGATCAACGCGCTGAATTCGGGCGCGCACGTCTTCATGGCGGACTTCGAGGACTCGAACGCGCCGTCCTGGGACAACTGCGTGCAGGGCCAGCTCAACCTGCGCGATGCGGTCCGCGGCACCATCGAGTTCCGGGCGCCCAACGGGAAGGAGTACCGGCTCAAGGAGAAGACCGCGGTGCTCTTCGTCCGCCCGCGCGGCTGGCACCTGCCGGAGCGGCACGTGCGGATGAACGGCAAGGCGATCCCGGCTTCGCTCTTCGACTTCGGCCTCTACTTCTTCCACAACGCGAAGGCGCTGCTGCAGAAGGGGTCGGGCCCGTACTTCTACCTGCCCAAGCTGGAGAGCCACCTCGAGGCGCGGCTGTGGAACGACGTGTTCCTCCTCGCGCAGGAGCGGCTCGGGCTGCCGAAGGGGACGATCAAGGCGACGGTGCTCATCGAGACGCTGCCGGCGGCGTTCGAGATGGACGAGATCCTCTACGAGCTGCGCGACCACTCGGCGGGCCTCAACTGCGGGCGCTGGGACTACATCTTCTCCTTCATCAAGCGGTTGGGCATGGATCCCGCCTACGTGATGCCGGACCGCGCGCAGGTGACGATGCTGCAGCACTGCATGCGCTCGTACACGCAGCTCGTGGTGAAGACCTGCCACAGGCGCAACGTGCACGCGATGGGCGGGATGGCGGCGCAGATCCCGATCAAGGACGACCCGAAGGCGAACGAGGCGGCGCTGGAGAAGGTGCGGCAGGACAAGCTGCGCGAGGTGAAGGACGGCCACGACGGCACCTGGGTCGCGCACCCGGGCCTCGTCCCCCTCGCCCGCGAGATCTTCGACGCGCACATGAAGGGCGCCAACCAGCTCGACAACAAGCGGCTGGACGTGAAGGTGGGCCGGGACGATCTGCTCCGTCCGCCCGAGGGCACCCGTACCGAGGCCGGGCTTCGGCAGAACGTGGACGTGGCGCTGCAGTACCTCGAGGCGTGGCTGGGGGGCCTGGGCTGCGTGCCCATCCACAACCTGATGGAGGACGCCGCCACCGCGGAGATCTCCCGCGCGCAGGTGTGGCAGTGGATCCGCCACGGCGCGAAGCTGGACGACGGCCGCGTCGTGACGCCGGAGCTTGTGCGGTCGGTGATCGACAGCGAGCTTTCGAAGATCCGCGCCGAGGTGGGCGATGCCCGCTGGTCCTCCGGCCACTACGAGCGGGCGCGGGAGATCTTCGAGCGCCTCTGCCTCGCCGATCGCTTCGAGGAGTTCCTCACCCTGCCTGCCTACGACGCGCTCTCGCAGCTCGAGCGCCACTGACCCGTTCCCGCTGCACCCGACACCTCACCTCACAAGGAGAAGGACATGGCCACCCACCAGACGAGCACCTCCACCGGACACGCAGACACCTTCTCCGACAACCGCTGGGAGGGCGTCACACGCCCGTACACCGGCAAGGACGTGGAGCGGCTGCGGGGCTCGCTGAAGATCGAGCACACCCTCGCCAACGTCGGCGCGCGCAGGCTGTGGGAGCTGCTGCACACGCGTGACTTCGTCCCGGCGCTCGGTGCGCTCTCCGGCCAGCAGGCGGTGCAGATGGTCCGCGCGGGCCTCGAGGCCATCTACTGCTCCGGCTGGCAGGTGGCGGCGGACGCCAACCTCTCCGGGCAGACCTATCCGGACCAGAGCCTGTACCCGGCGAACTCGGTGCCGAACCTGGTCAAGCGCATCAACGCGGCGCTGCAGCGCGCGGATCAGATCGACTACAGCGAGGGCAGGAACGGCACCCACTGGTACGCGCCGATCATCGCGGACGCGGAGGCGGGCTTCGGCGGGCCGCTCAACTCCTTCGAGATGATGAAGTCGATGATCGAGGCCGGCGCCTCGGGCGTCCACTTCGAGGACCAGCTCTCGTCCGAGAAGAAGTGCGGTCACCTCGGCGGCAAGGTGCTCCTGCCGTCCTCGCAGTTCATCCGCTCGCTGGTGGCCGCGCGGCTCGCGTCCGACGTGATGGGCGTGCCCACGGTGCTCATCGCCCGGACGGATGCGCACTCGGCCAAGCTCATCACCTCCGACATCGACGAGCGTGACCGCCCCTTCCTCACCGGCGAGCGGACGCCGGAGGGCTTCTTCCGGATCAAGGCGGGCATCGAGACCGCCATCGCGCGCGGGCTGGCGTACGCGCCGTACGCGGACCTCGTGTGGTGCGAGACGTCCACGCCGGATCTGAAGGAGGCGAAGCAGTTCGCCGAGGCCCTGCGCAAGGAGCACCCGAACAAGCTGCTCGCGTACAACTGCTCGCCCTCGTTCAACTGGAAGAAGCACCTCGACGACGCGACCATCGCGAAGTTCCAGAGGGAGCTGGGGGCCATGGGCTACAAGTTCCAGTTCGTCACCCTCGCCGGCTTCCACTCGCTCAACTTCGGGATGTTCGAGCTGGCGCGCGAGTACGCGAAGGAGGGCATGGCGGCGTACTCCCGGCTGCAGCAGGCCGAGTTCTCCGCGGAGAAGCACGGCTACACCGCCACGAAGCACCAGCACGAGGTGGGCACCGGCTACTTCGACGAGGTGACGCAGATCGTCACCGGCGGCACGTCGTCCACCACCGCGCTCGGCGAGTCGACGGAGAAGGAGCAGTTCCACTGACAGACGCGCACCTTCACGCGCATGCGTGATGGGTCATCGTGAGCCGGGCCGGGTGGGTTGGATGCCACCCGGCCCGTTTCTTTGACACCGGACTTTTCCCCTGCGTGCGGCGCCGCCCACTCTGGGAAGCGGCGCGGCCCCTTCGTTGCACAGGGCGGCGTTCGATGATCACCGCCGCCCTCGTCAGCATCCTCGCCGCCGCACCCGCTTCGACCCTGGAGGTCCCCCCGCCCGCGGGTGCGCCCCTGTCGCAGCCGCACCGCAAGGTGGGCTTCGCCTTCGAGGCCGGCGTCCCCGATGGACTGGGCGGCTCGGTGGTGCTGCGTCCGGTGCCCGCGCTTCGCTTCCAGCTCGGCGGCGCGAGCAACGGCTTTGCGGCCGGCGTTCGCGGCGGCGTGGTCTTCGTCCCGCTGCAGACCTTCTTCCGCCCCACCCTCTCGGTCCACGCCGGTCACTTCACCGAGGGCGATGCGCGCGGGCTCGTGGGCCGCATCGGTGAGCTGCCGGATCCGATCGGCCTGCTCGTCTCGCGGGTGCAGTACGACTACGCGTCGGCGCACCTCGGGCTCGAGCTCGGGCGCGCGAACGCGACCTCCTTCTTCATCCGCGCGGGCATGTCGAAGGTCCGCGCGCGGCTGCCCGCGGTGCAGGCCGTGGCGCGGGAGCTCATCCCCGGCGCCGAGCTGGGCCGGCAGACGACCACGCTGAACCTCACCGCGCCCTCCGTGCAGCTCGGCTTCACCTTCTTCGTCCACTGAAAGAACCCCACATGAAGACCCTCTTCGTTGCCCTCGCCGCCGTCCCCTTCTCCTGTGGCCCGATGCTGGAGGCCGAGCTCGCGCTGCCCGACTGGTGCCAGACGATGGACCGCAAGGAGGTCCGCGCCGCGCCCGCCGACCTCCCGCCCGAGGCCGAGTTCGCCGGCACCTGGGGCCTGCCCGCGCTGCCCGTCCCCGAAGACATGGGCGGCGCCGAGGTGGAGCTGGTGCGCATCGAGCTGAACGCCCACGGCATCGACAGCCTCGACTTCCTCACCCACGCGAGCATCGTCGCCGAGCCCGAGGGCCGCGCGGTGGTGATCGCCGAGCTGGGCGACGTGCAGATCGAAGGCACCCGCGCGGTGCTGGTGCCGCCCACGCAGCAGGAGCTGACCTCCCTCTTCGCCGGCGGCGAGCTGCCGGTGGTGACGAAGCTGGCGGGCAAGCTGCCGGAGACGCCGTGGTCGGTGGAGATCACCGCCTGTTTCAAGAGCAAGGCCCGCGTCGGGTACGACCCGCTCGCGAACGTGCTGCCGCGGCCGTAGTAGAAGGAGCCGCGTGAGCTCCGCCTTCCGGTACCGCGCCTCCCTTCTGGTCCTCGTCCTCCTCGCCGCGGGTTCCGCACGGGCCGCCGCGCCGCGCGTCGCCGTCCTCCCCCTGACCGTGGGCGAGGGCGTCTCCGCGCAGACGGCGGTCTCTGTCGGCGAGGCGCTGGCGGCGGAGCTGAGGAAGCTCGAGCGCGCCCAGCTCGTCACCGCGCAGCAGGTCACCGCGATCGTCAGCCTCGAGCGTCAGCGCGAGCTCATCGGCTGCGGCAAGGAGGCCTGCCTCACCGAGCTGGCCGGCGTGCTCGACGTGGAGCAGGTGGTGACCGGGACCGTCTCCCGGCTCGGGCAGAGCTGGCTGCTCCAGGTCCAGCGCCTGGACGCGAAGACGGCGCAGGTCCTCGCCCACGCCTCCACCCGCGAGCAGGGCAGCGTGGACGCGCTCCTCGACAAGCTGCCGGCCATGGCCTTGGAGCTGATGGGCGGGGGCAAGGTCACGGCACGCGCTCCAGGCACGGCCTCCGTGAGCCCGGCCTCTGCGACCAGGAAGCCTGAGGAAGCGGCGCCCACGCCCCTGCCCGCGCCGTGGGCGAACGTCCCGTACACGGAACCGGTGGACCGGACGAAGCTGGTGCTGCTCACCGACGGCGAGGGCCGCTACGTGGCGGTGACGCCGTTCTCCATCTACGGGCCGCACTTCGCGGGCGACAAGGAAGGGCTCTACCTGCAGCGCGTCATCGGCGGCGGCAGCGAGGGCGGCAAGGCGTACAGCTTCAGCTTCTGGGAGCCGCGCGGACGGCAGCAGGCGATGGGCCACTTCGACATGCGCGAGGGGCGGTTCAAGGTGAGCTGCGACCGGAAGGACCACGCGCTGCAGCCGGTGCCCGCGGCGCAGGCGAAGAAGCTGCTCGCGTCGATCAAGCTCTACGACGTCCGCTGGCAGCGTCAGGCGCACGCGCTGGCCCGGGACGACGAAGGGACCTGGTACCTCACGGACCAGGCCCGGCTGCCGGAGGACAACGAGGACTTCCGCCTCTACCTGGGCGAGCCCGGTGCGCTGAAGGCGTTCCCCGCGAAGGCGCTCGCGCGCGACCGGGCAGGGGAGATCTTCCGCGCCGCGGACGGCCGCTTGAAGATCGACCACCAGACGAAGAGCGCGGAGTGGATCGCCGGCGATGCGCGGCGCCCGCTCACCCTGCTCGACCTCCACCCGCACGCCTCGCAGATCTATGGGGCGAACGGACCGTGGGCGGGGATGGCGCTGGGGACCCCGTGCGACGGGGCGTTCGCGCAGCGGTAGAGGTCAGTGCGACAGCCCGTTGCGCGGCGGCTCGTGCCCGGGACGCGCGGTTTCGCGCAGCGGCAGGTCCACGGTGAAGGTGGCGCCCTCGCCCGGCCGGCTCTCCACCTCGATCGTCCCGTTCATCGCCTGCACCCACTGGCGGCTGACGAAGAGCCCGAGCCCCAGCCCGCCGTAGTTCCGGTCGGACACGCCGCGCTCGAAGCGGTCGAACAGGCGGCCGAGCATGTCGGGCTCGATGCCGATGCCCTCGTCCCTCACCGAGAGCCGGGCCCGCCCTTCGCTGGCCTCGAGGGCCACGTGGATGGGCGTCCCCGCGCCGAACTTCATCGCGTTGGAGAGCAGGTTGCTCAGCACCTGCCGGACCCTCATCCGGTCCGCACGGGTGAACACGCCATCCTCCAGCCGCATGCGGATGGGCGAGCCGATGCGGTCGGCGTTTGCCCGCACCCGCTCCACCGCCTCGCGGACCACCGGCGCGAGCTCGAAGTCCTCGAGCTTCAGCGTCACGTCGTCGGACTGAAGCCGCGTCACGTCGAGCAGCATGTCCACCAGCGCGCCCAGCCGCTGCACCTGCGTCTGCGAGACCTCGATGCTGCGCACCAGCTCGTCGCGATCGTCGCCGGCCATCTTCGTCGCCACCTGGCGCTCGAGGTGCGCCAGCCGCAGCCCGAGGCTCGTCAGCGGTGTCTTCAGCTCGTGCGCCGCCACGCCGAGGAACACGTCGCGCACCTCCACCGCGTTCTGGAGCGCGGACGCCTGGCGCCGCTGCTCCTCGACGTCGGTGTTGGTGCCGAACCAGCGGACCACGCGCCCCGTCTCGTCGCGCAGGGGCATGGCCCGCGAGAGGTGCCAGCGGAACTCGCCGTCGTGCCGGCGGAGCGGGAAGGTGTCCTCCCACGGCTCGCCGGTGGCGATCGCGGTGCGGAAGCCCTCCTCGGCGCGGTCGAGCCACTGCGGATCGTGCACGTCGCGCCAGACCCGATCGTTCGGCGCCTCGGGGGTGGTGCCGGTGTACTCGTACCAGCGCCGGGTGAAC
>CAZCWA010000147.1:0-10731 GCA_964502265.1 uncultured Myxococcaceae bacterium
CGCACAGTCATTCCGGACGCGCGCACAGGCATTCCGGGCGTTCGCACAGTCATTCCGGGCGCGCGCACAGTCATTCCGGGCGCGCGCACAGGCATTCCGGACGCCCGCGCAGGGGCTTCAGGGCGCGGCGAGGGCGCGCACGTGCATGGTCACGTACCCGCCCGTCCCGGCCTTGTCGTAGTAGTTGACGAAGCGCAGCGCGAACCAGGCGCCCTCGCCGGTGCGGACGACATAGGTGATGTCGCGCGGGCTGAGCTTGTGCCGGGTGAGATCGTAGAGGTACCAGCCGTCGCCGGTGTTGAAGACGCTGTCCGGTGCGTCGGCGGCGTAGCCTTCGGCGGGCGCCTGCACGAGCGCATCGAAGCTCTGTCCGGGCAGCGCGAGCACGCCCACGCTCCCCGGCCCGTTGGCGCCGCTGTTGGTCTGGATCTGGAACCGCTGGAAGGTGAGGTCCCACTTCTGTCCGTCGAGCGCCTCGCCCACCGGGAGCTCGCGCAGCTCGTCGAGATCCACGTAGACCCACGCCTCCTTGCTGGTGGCGTCCACGCCGAGCTCGAAGACCTCGCCCTCCAGCGCCACCGCCTTCACCCGGTCGGCGCTGCCGGTGTCGCCGTCGAACGGGTAGTCCTCGCGCAGGTCGGGGGCGCAGCTCCCAAGAAGCGCGGCGGCACAGAGCAGGAGAGGTCTGGTCACAGCGGCACCATGATGCCCCCGTAGACCTGCCTCGGGGGAAGGGGGACGTAGAGGGGATCGCCCGCGCCGAGCAGGTTCCTCCCGCCCACGAAGACGTCGAGGTACCGGAACATGCGGCGCGAGACGCGGACCTCCCACTCGGCGGTGGGCGAGGTCCAGTCGTCGCCCTGGCCATCGAGCCGCACGAAGCGACGCGGCGAGGAGACCGCGAGCCTGCTCCACAGCTCGACGTTCAGCGGCCGGATGCGGCCCTGCACCTGGAGCGTGGCGCGGTGCACGGCCCGGCCCTCCAGCAGCAGCCCGGTGCCGAGATCGCGCGCGTCGGTCAACGCGTAGCCCACGTCCAGATAGGTGCCGGCGACGACGCGGAACCGAACGGAAGCCTCGGCGCCCTGGGTGCGCGCGCGCTCGAGGTTGCGGTAGCCGAAGCGGGTGGGAGAGCCCTCGGTGGCCTCGGCGACGGTCTGCCACGCGATGAGGTCCCACAGCTCGGTGCGGAAGAGCGAGGCGGCGAGGGTCACCCGCTCCGAGAGGGCGTAGTCCGCCGAGAGCGTGAGCCCGTGCGAGCGCTCGGGGCGCAGGTCCGGGTTGCCGTCGACGACGTAGCCGATGATCGGGTTCTCGAACTGGAGCAGCAGCTCCTGGAACGAGGGCGCGCGGAAGCCGGTGCCCCACGCGCCGCGGAGGGTGAGCCCGTCCATCGCCAGCCAGCGAGCGGCGAGCCTCGGGCTCGGGTGCGCGCCGAACTGCGAGTCCACGTCGAGCCGCACGCCGGGAAGCAGCACCACGCGCCCATCCGCCAGCCGCCACTCGTCCTGGAGGAAGCCCGCGGTGCGGAAGCGCTCGCCCACGCCGCCCTCGAGGCGATCCGCGTCGAGGAGGAACACCGACTGCTCGAGCCCGAAGGTCACCAGGTGCGCGCCGCCGAAGAGCGGGACGTCCACCTGCGCGTTCGCCTCCCACAGGCGCTCCATCGCCGCCTCGTAGCTGTCGAGCGCGCGCGAGGCCCGCTGGTCCATCAGGAGCTGGTCGCGGAAGAGCGAGTGCCGCACGCCGGCGGAGAACTCGCCGAAGCCCAGCTTCACCACCCCGTCCACGGTGGCGCTGAACCGCTCCTGCCGCATGCGGCGATCGAAGAGGGCGCCGGTCTCCAGCGCGTCGATCCCGTTCTGATCGAGCCGCAGGTAGTCCGCGTCCGCGCGCAGCCGCACGTTGTCGCTCGGCTTCACCTCCACGCCGCCGCCGACGTCGAAGCCGCGGTGCGCGCTGCCGGTGGTGCCGATGTCCGAAGGATCCAGATCGTACGCGTCCGCGCCGCGCCCGCTCGCGCCGAGCCGCACCCGGTAGCGGTCCCGCTTCAGGCTGCCCGAAGCACGCAGGTCCACGTCGTTGCGCATCCCGTATGAGGCGGTGAGCGTGGCCTCCTCCGGCGCAGAGTCGGTGCGGGTGATCAGGTTCACCACCCCGCCCATCGCGTCCGCGCCGTACAGCGCCGCGGCGGGGCCCTTCACGATCTCCACCCGCTCGATGTCCCGGAGGGGGAAGCGGGAGAGGTCCATCACCCCGCGCACCCGGCCCGCGACCTTGCGGCCGTCGAGCAGCACCGTGACCGCTTCGGGATCCATCCCCTGAAGCCGCAGGCCGATCCCGCCGATGGAGCGCTCGGTGTCCACGCCCGCCTGCAGGGTGAGCAATTCGCCCAGATCGCGCGCGCCGCTGCGCTGGATCTCGCGGCGGGTGATCACCTCGGTGGCCACCACCGACTCGTCGCTCAGCCGCTCGGTTCGCGAGCCGGTGACCACGGTCTGGCGCTGGAGCGGCTCCGCCGGGGGCTCCTCCGCGTGGGCCGCAGGCAGGGAGAGCGCGAGCGCGATGAGGAGGGTGAGGGAGCGGAGCTGCGACATCTGCCGGACTCGTTACGGGACTTCGATCCGAAGCGTCAAGCAGACGGTGGCCTAAGGCCGGCGCGTCTCCCGATCATGCGCAGCCGCGAATGCGCTGCGGAGCGCCAGGGCGGCACGTACCGCGGCGTCGTTGAGTTGCAGCCGCTCGAGGACCGTGAGGCCGCGCAGGTACACGAGCAGCGATTCGTCTGGGACGGCGGCGCGGGCGGCGGGCTGTCGACGGTCCATGAGCGGCACGATAGGGGCCGGCCGGATGGGGGTAAAGGTTGGCCTCCACTCCCGCAGCGCTCGCATGCCTGCGCGGCCACCGCCGGTTGAAAGGGACTCTCTGCGCGGGGTAGACGGTGAGCCCTTCGCGCGCCGGCCGGACGCGCTCCCGGACAGCCATGAACCTCCTCCGATTCCGACGTTGGCCGCTGTGGGCGCCCGCGGTCCTCGCCTCGCTGATCCTGACCGCGTGTCCGAAGGGGGAACACGTCGAGATCTACCGCACGCACCCGCGCGCGCCGAACCTGCCGGCGGCGGAGATCGAGAACCTGGTGCACATGGGGCCCACGGTCGTCGACCACGACGGCGTGCGCGGGGTGAACTTCGCGGTGTACTCGGAGAACGCCACCCGCATGGAGGTGCTGCTCTTCAACGACCCCGAGTCGAACCGGCCCACCCGCCAGTTCCCGCTCACGCGCTTCGGCAACGTCTGGAACATCTTCGTCGAGGGCATCGGCTACGGGCAGCACTACGGCTACATCGCCTGGGGGCCGAACTGGGAGTACGACCCGAAGTGGATCCCCGGGCAGATCGACGGCTTCAAGAGCGACGTCGACGTGCACGGCAACCGCTTCAACCCGAACAAGCTCCTCATCGATCCGTGGGCGAAGGCGGTGCACCGCGATCACGACTGGTCGCGCGGGAGCCTCGCGACGGGGCCGGCGCGCACCGAGGTGACCTACGCGGCGGCGGCGAAGAGCGTGGTCTGGCGCTCGAGCTACCAGTGGGGCGTGGCCGAGGCGAAGTATCGCGAGCTGCGCCAGAACCCGAACGCGCCCGGGCACAGGTGGCAGGACCTGATCATCTACGAGACCCACCTCAAGGGGGCGACGAAGAGCGCGGCCTCGGGCGTGAAGCACCCGGGCACCTATCGCGGGCTCGGCGAGATGGCGGACTACTTCAAGGACCTCGGCGTGACGGCGGTGGAGCTATTGCCCATCCACGAGAAGCCGCTCGACGGGGGCTACTGGGGCTACCAGAACATCTCCTTCTTCGCGCCGGAGGTCTCCTACGCGTACCGGCAGCAGCCGCACGAGGTGATCGACGAGTTCAAGTGGATGGTGGAGGAGCTGCACAAGCGCGGCATCGAGGTCCTCATCGACGTGGTCTACAACCACACCGGCGAGGGCGGGCTGTGGCGCAACAAGATCGAGATCGAGCCGTCGCCGGACTCGAAGCTGGACTCGCAGTTGGTGAACTTCGATCCCAAGGAGATCACCGGGCTCTACTCGTTCCGCGGGCTCGACAACCAGGCGTACTACGCGCTGCCCAACGCGGATCGCGGGCAGTACGTGAACAACACCGGGGTGGGGAACCAGACGCGCCCGAACCACCGGCCCTTCCGCAAGCTGATCCTCGACTCGCTCCGCTTCTACGTGGAGGAGCTGCACGTGGACGGGTTCCGCTTCGACCTCGCGCCGGTGCTCGGCGAGCGCGACGGCGAGTGGTGGTGGGACGGCGAGAACATCCACAACACCGTGCTGCAGGACATCATCGACGACCCGGTGCTGCAGAAGCACAACACGCGGATCATCGCCGAGCCGTGGAGCCTGCAGGTCTACGCCATCGGCGGCTTCCCCAACGCGACCAACGGGAAGACCGGCTGGTACGAGTGGAACGGCCGCTTCCGCGACTGGGTGCGCGAGTTCCTCAACTGCGACGACTGGAAGCTGAGCTCCTCGAGCCGCAAGTACTGCCACGACTGGAGCCAGGAGATGGGCGTGGAGGACGGCGGCGCCCTGCTCACCGGCACGGAGTTCCTCTACAAATGGAACGGCCGCAAGCCGTACCACGCGGTGAACATGGTCACCGTGCACGACGGGTTCACGCTCTACGACCTGATGTCGTACGAGACGAAGATCAACAAGTGCGGCCCGCTCAACCCGGTGTGCTGCGACTCGCCGAACTCGCCGTTCTGCGACCGGGACTCGGGGGACTCGCACAACCGTTCGCGCAACTGGGGCGACGAGGCGATGAAGCGGCAGATGATCCGCAACGCCTTCGCGCTGCTCTTCATTGCGCACGGCACGCCCACGATGCTCGGCGGCGACGAGTGGATGCGCACGCAGTTGGGCAACAACAACGCGTACTCGAACGGCGCGGACAACGAGTGGAACTGGTTCGACTGGGGCATCTGGCGGGCCCAGCCGGAGCGGATCCGGATGCACGACTTCGTGCGGAGCATGATCGCCCTGCGCAAGAAGCACGCGCACGCGTTCGCGCGGGATGAGTACGGCCAGGGCGCGCCCTTCGCGTGGAAGAAGGCGGACAACACCGAGCCTGCGGACTGGGGGAGCCGGAACGTGATGATCCACTACCACGACCGGAGCGTGGGCCCGGAGGTCGCGGTCCTCATCAACATGGAGGCGCACGAGGTCGAATTCACGCTGCCCGGCGGCCGCAACTGGCGGCGGGTGATCGACACGCAGCGGTACTTCGACACCGACGCGTACTTCGACTCGCAGGACTTCCCGGGCGGACCGAAGCCGGTGCAGCGCTCGTGGAACGCCACCTTGAGCGACGGGCCCGAGGTCACCGGGGTGTACGGCGTGCCGCCGCGCACGATCGTGATCCTCGAAGACGCGGGTTAGGACGAATGGGACGGGTGAGGCGCGCTGCGGCCTTCGCGGGGGTCGCAGTCGGAATGCTCCTTCTCGCGCCGGCGCTGCGCGTGGTCCTGCTGCTGGAGCGGGACCTGCCGTGGACGCTGCTCGAGCTGAGGGGGCTCGCGTCGGATCTGGCGGTGAGCCTCCCGTTGGCGGCGGCCGTCCTCTGGCTCGGTTCGCGGGGCTGGGCGGGGCGGATCCCGGCCGTGTTGCTGGCGCTGCTGTGGTGGGCGCTGAACGTCACCAACTACGAGCACATCCGGGCCTTCGATGCGGCCGCGCAGCTCACCTACGCGGCGTATCTGGGCGACGCGACGTTCCTGCAGGGCTCGGCGCTGAAGGTGACGCACCCGTGGCCCTTCGGCCTGACGGCGATCGTGCTTCTGGCGGGCGTGCTGGGGCTGCCGCGCGGAGCGACGTGGCGCGTCCGCTGGGTGGTGCTCGGCTCGGTTCCGGCGACGATCCTCCTGGCCGCGCTGCCGCTTCATCCCCATCACCTGCCGTGGCGACAGGTACACGCGCTCCCGCTGGCCATGCGCGGCGCGGCCACCCTCGAGCCGCCGCTGCCGCCCCTGTCCGCCGAGGCCGAAGCGCGCGTCGACGCGCTCTACCGTGCGGACCTCTCGGGGACGCCGCGCGTGCAGGTCCCACCGAAGGCCCGGCCCAACGTCCTCATCGTGGCGCTGGAGGGCGTGTCCGGCGCGTACCTCCCTTCGGTGGCGCGGCACCAGGGCGTGAGCGCGGTGCAGACGATGCCGAAGCTCGATCGCGCGGCGGAGGGCGGGCTCGTCTTCGAGAGGTTCCTCGGGCCGCAGCGGCAGACCAACCGGGGCCTGTGGGCGATCCTGTGCGGCGAGCTGCCGAAGCTGCAGAGCCACGAGGCGCGGATGAGCGAGTACGTGCGCCTGCCCGCCGACGCGCGCCCCACGTGCCTGCCTCGGGTGCTGGCGGAGGCCGGCTACCGGACCGCCTACCTGCAGGCGGCCCCGCTGGCGTTCATGATGAAGGACCAGTTCATGAGCGCCGCCGGCTTCGAGGAGGTCCACGGCGACGGGCTCTTCCCCGAGGCGTACGCGCGCAACCGCTGGGGCGTGGACGACCGGACGTTCTTCGAGGGCGCGGTGACGCGGCTGCGCGCGCTGGACGAAGAGGCGCATCGAGAGGGCCGGCCCTGGTTCGCGACGCTGCTCACGGTGGGGACGCACCACCCGTTCATCGTGCCGGAGGCGTACGGCAAGGGGCACGCGCACGCCCGCGCGGTGGCGTACGCGGACGAGGCGCTGGAGGGGCTGCTGCGCTCGATGGGCGAGGCGGGGATGCTCGAGGACACGCTGGTGATCGTCACCGCGGACGAGTCGGCGGGCACCTCGCGTGGCGACGACCTCACCCGGGCGTTGAGCCAGAACTGGCTGCCGCTGGTCGTCCTGGGGCCGGGGCTGAGCCCGGAGCGGGTGCGCGAGCCGTTCGTGCAGTCGGACATCGCGCTGTCGGTGCTCGACTACGTGGGGCTGGGGCAGGCCGCGCAGGCGTTCACCGGCCGCAGCGTGTTCCGGCGCTACGAGACGGGACGTTCGCTCTACTTCGGAAACACCTACTTCCGGCGGGTGCACGCGCTGGAGGCGGACGGCGTACTCAGCCTGTGCACCGAGGCCTTCACCGAGTGCCGCAGCCACGCGGTGGATCCGGAGCGGCCCTTCGGTCCCGCGCGCAGGCCGGTGGCGTGGCAGCCGGAGCGGCTCGAGGCCCTGAGGGCGGTGGTGGCGCGCAGCGTGGAGCCGCTGGGCGGGGCGGAGGCGGGTCCGCAGACGCTGACGCTCACCCACCGCGATCGGGTGGACGTGCAGGACGGGGATCAGCAGATCGTCTTCGGCGGGCAGTACCTCACCGTGCAGCCGGGAACGCGCCTCGAGGTCGAGGTGGAGCTCGAGGTGGAGCAGAGCGACGGGCTGGTGGAGGTGATCCAGGACGTCTTCTCGAGCGGGCGCGTGTACCACCGGCCGGGCATCCCGCTGCTCGCCGAGGGCGATCGCGTGCGGGTGCGCTACGCCTTCGTGTTCAAGGAGGAGACGAAGTCGATCGAGGCGCGGCTCAACGCGCGCACCGTGATGGGGAAGCGATCGAGGCTGCGGATCCACCAGGCCCTGATGCAGGTGACCCCGGGCTTCTCCGACGGGGCGAAGGAGCAGCTCACCCAGATCCTCCTCGACGTGCAGCGGCGGCCGCGCACCGGGGGACTGCGCTTCAGCCTCCACGATCCGGCGCCCTTCCGTCGGCCGCGCTGCGTCTCGGAGGACCGCGAGCGCAAGGTGCTGGTGGGCCGCGGGTGCAAGGCGACGTACGCGATCTTCGGGCCGTACGCGTGGGCAGTTCCGGGGTCGACGCTTCGCACGAAGGTCGAGGTGGAGGTCACCCGCGGCGAGGCCACCGTGAAGCCCGACCTCGTCTCCGAACTGGGCCGGCAGCGGCACATGGTGGGCGAGCCGACCGTGCTGCGCGCCGGCCAGCGCACCGTGCTCCAGTCGGAGTTCCACGCGAAGGGCCGCCTCGAAGCGATCGAGAGCCGGTTGGAGATCCGGCCGGTGAAGGCGGGCACCACCGTGGACTTCGTCATCCGCACCGCCGACCTGATCGTGGCGTGGCCGCAGACGACCGCCGGGGACGGGGTGCGTTGAGTCCCGTGGGGCCGGCCGCGCTCGCGGAGGGGCTGGAGCGCGCATAAGCAGTTTTGCCGGTCGTCCCTTGCGCTGTCCGTCAGATGACGCATAAGGTCGCCAGCCCGCTTTACCCGCTCCCCGAGGAAGAAGAGCCGAGATGAGACGCGCGAGCGCAGTGGTGTGTCTGGTGGCAGGTTTGGCAGCGGTTCCGGGCTGCATCGGGAACGACAGCTGCGCCGATTCCCCTTGTCCCACGAGCCGGGTCTGTCACCCCGAGACGCGGCTGTGCGTCAAGGACGAGCCCCCGAAGGTGGAGCTGACCGCGCCGAGAGAAGGGCAGGTGATCACGGGTCGCGAGCTGACGGTGAGCGGTCGGGTCAGCGACGACGGCGGGCCGGTGGAGACGCTGGAGGTCACGATCGGTGAAGGCGGCGGGCGGACGATCACCGCAGAGGCAGACGGGACGTTCTCGGCCTCCTTCGAGCTGCCGGAGCTGGACGGGGTCTCGCTCCCGGTAAAGGTCCGCGCGGTCGACCGGCTCGGGCAGAAGGACGAGGCCGGCGCCGGCGTGGTGTTCGACAACGTGGCGCCGTCGTGTGAGCTGATTCCGCTTCGTCCGGACGGGGCGAGGGTGGTGGGAGGGGAGCGCCGCGAGGTCCGGGTGTCGGCGCAGGATGGCTCGTCGATCGGCCGGGCGCGGGTCTCCGTGGACGGGGGGCAGACCTTCGCGGACATGGCGCTCTACGAGGGTGGCGCGACGTGGGCGTGGGCGCTTCCGCAGGGCCGCTCCGAAGAGCTCACGCTGAAGGTCGAAGTGGCGGACGCACACGGGAACGTCTGTCGGGCCGAGCGACAGGTGTCGGTGATGACGCGCGGGCCGACTGTGACCGTGGTCTCGCCTTCTGGCGCGGCCCCCATTCCCGTGGGCGGAGCTCCGGCGGGCACGCCGATGGAGATTCGTCTGGCGGTCGCCTCGGAGGTGGGGATCCGAGAGGTGAGCCTGAGCGAGGATGGGGGAGCCTTCGTTCCGTTCCATGCCTACACCCGCCCGGAGCAGGGGGCCATTCTCGCCAACTGGCCGATGCCCTCGAAGGACAACGCCGTCCACGAGGTTCGCTTTCGCTTCGAGGATGTCGCGGGCAACATGGGCGAGGCGGCGCTCGAGCTGCTGGTGGACACGGTCCCCCCGAGGATCGAAGGCCTGACCCCGACGGCAGGCGAGGCGTTCAACCTCGTCCGGATGGCGGGCCAGACCGTCGTCGCGGTTTCATGGATGAGCGTTGACGGGAGCCCCGAGCTGCAGCGCCGCGTGCGCTTCGCTCCGGCTGCCGGGTGGATGCAGGTCACTGCGGATGCACTGACCGTCACCACGGGCGCACAGGACAACGGCAAGCGCTACGACGTGTTCCTGGAGGTCGAGGACGGCATGGGGAACACGTCGTCTGCGGCGACCCACTTCGTGGTGGACGTGGTGCCGCCTACCTTCACCGTCACCCCCGCCCACAGCTCCCGGCTCAACGAACCGGAGATCAGCGTGACCTTCAATGAGCCGGTGCAGGCGGGAGCCGGGGCGTGGCTGGTGATGAATCCGCCGGCCTCGGGGGGCTCGCTGAGCGGCAATACGTTCAGGCGGGGAAACCTGACGGGGGACACCGTCTATACCGCCACCATCGCTTCCGGAGCGGTGGCGGATGTGGCGGGGAACACGAACACCCAGACGTTGAGCCGGACGTTCCACACGCGCGCAGCCGTCCCTGCCTCCGGCTCGACCCTCCTGCCCGGTGTACGCCAGTTCGTGGCCACGGCGGATCAGGATGGTGTGGTCGCCATGCAGGTCGAACGCAATGGAGGCGCCGTCGAGATCTGGTGGATCAACCCGAAGACCGGTGTCCTTGAGTTGAGGCACTCCGAGCCGTCGACAGGTACGGTGACGATGCAGATCAACGGCTTCCGGGAGCTCAACGGGCTCGCCGCGGACCGGGTGTTTGGGGTGAATGCGTCGTGGAGTACGGTGCGTGTGAGCCGGTGGCTCCGGAACGATGAGCCGGCACAGAACGGGAACGGGCTCCTCATAGTTCCGCTGATGCCTAGCTGTATGGATCCATCGTCGGCCGGTAGGGTTGGATACTTCGAGCCCGGCACCCAAGACTACAGCCGCCCTGGGATGTCGGCTGAGTGGGCGGAGGTTCGGGCAGAAGTCATCATCCCCTGGTCCCGAAACTCTTTCACCGTAGCTGGGACCGCTCTCTCATACCCTGCATACTTCGAAGTGAACCAGCGGCAGTGCCGCTGCGGCGAAGGTTGTGAATGGGGGCCCGCTCATACGGTTGGAGTTCGCTCTAGCGGGCCAATCCATACGGCTGCCGCTGGCAACTATACTTTCGTGTCCTATCCCGTAAGTGGCGGTTCCCGAAGTCTGGCATGCGTGGCTGCAAGCTGCAGCGATTCTCAGATCTGCATTTGGATGCCGGCCCCTTCGGTCGAGCACGTGAGTGCTTCTGAAGCGATCGGCTCGTGGCAGCCGAACAAGATCCTCTCCGCCCTGCCAGGGACCAACGGCATCGAGCTGCGTGAGCGCGACGTGTCGTCGCAGTGCTTCCCGCCGTG
>CAZCWA010000148.1:0-10693 GCA_964502265.1 uncultured Myxococcaceae bacterium
CCACCATCACCCAGCAGGCGTGCCGGAACCTCCTGCTCACCCGCGAGCGCAAGCTGTCCCGCAAGATCCGCGAGTGGATCCTCACGCCGCGGATGGAGAAGGCGCTCACCAAGGACGAGATCCTCAACCTCTACGTCAACCAGATCTACTTCGGGCACAACCGCTACGGGATCGAGGAGGCGGCGCTCTTCTACTTCGGCAAGGGCGCGAAGGACCTCAGCATCGCCGAGGCCGCGGTGCTGGCCGGGACGCCGCAGCTCCCGCACGTGATCAACCCGCTGACCAACGTCGTGCGCGCCAAGCGGCGCCAGCAGTACGTGCTCCGCCAGCTCGCCGAGCGCGGCTTCCTCCCGAAGCAGGTGGTGGACGCGGAGATGGACAAGCCCATCCTGCTCGCGCCGCGCCCGCCTGCGCAGGTGGGGCCGTACTACGTGGAGGAGGTGCGGCGCGCGCTCATCGCCCGCTACGGCGAGGACGCGGTGCTCGAGGGCGGCCTGCGGGTGAAGATCGCCATGGTCCCCTCGCTGCAGCTCGCCGCGGACGAGGCCCTGCAGCGGGGGCTCGAGACCGTGGATCGGCGCATGGGCTACGGCGGGCCTCTGGCGAAGCTGGACGCCGAGCGGTGGAACGCGCTGAGGCCGCTGCTGGCCACGCGGCTCGAGGAGTCCGGCAAGCGCAAGGACGAGGTGCTGGTGGCGGACCTGATGCGGCTGGTGCGCTACGCGAAGAGCGAGCCTCCGCCCGAGCCCGCCGAGGACGAGTCGCTCGCAGCCCAGCTCGAGCAGGTGCTGGAGGGCGAGGCCGCGGAGGACGCGCCGTCGCCTGACGAGGAGGTGGCGCGCGAGGTCACGCTGCGCACGCTCCGCGAAGGTCTGCGCGCGGTGGGCTACGTGAGCCGTGTCGACGACGCGGGCAAGCTCGCGGAGGTGGATCTCGTCGGCCGCACGGTGCGCATCCCGTTCTCGCAGGTGACGTGGGCGCGGCCGCGCGGCATCGGGAGGTCCACGCCCTCGCCGAAGAAGATGAGCGACGTGCTCGCGGTGGGGGACCTCGTGCGCGTGCGGCTCTCGGGCGCTTCGCTGAGGCCGGCGGAGGGCGCCGTGCTGGAGGGGACGCTGGATCAGATCCCGGAGGTCCAGGGCGCCTTCGTGGCCATCGATCCGCAGACCCGCCACGTCGTCGCGATGAGCGGCGGCTACGATCAGTCCCTCTCCTCGTTCAACCGCGCCACGCAGGCGAAGCGCCAGCCGGGATCTGCGTTCAAGCCGTTCGTCTTCGGCGCCGCGCTGGACTCGGGGAGCTACACGCCGCTCACCGTGCTCAACGACGCGCCCGAGGTGTTCCTCGACCGGTGGAGCGGCGAGAAGTGGGCGCCCTCGAACTACGACGGGAGGTTCGCCGGACCGATGACGCTGCGCCAGGCGATCGCCGTCTCGAAGAACACCATCCCGGTGCGCCTGATGGACGTGCTCACCCCGCAGGTGGTGGTGGACTTCGCGCAGCGCTGCGGCGTGCGCTCGAAGCTGCCCGAGTTCCTTCCGCTCGCGCTCGGCTCGGGCGAGGTGGGGGTGCTCGAGCTGACCAACGCCTTCACCACGCTCCAGTCGCAGGGACGCTTCGCCGAGCCCCTGATGATCCTCGAGGTCGTCAACGCGGACGGGAAGGTGCTCGAGCAGAACGAGGCCGGGTTCGAGGAGACCGTCCGGCCCACCACCGCGTACCTGGTGACCTCGCTGATGCAGTCGGTGGTGGAGGACGGAACGGCGAAGGCGGTGCAGGCGCTGGGACGGCCGGCGGCGGGCAAGACCGGGACGACCAACGACGAGAAGGACGCCTGGTTCGTCGGCTACACGCGCGACTACGTGGGCGCGGCGTGGGTCGGGTTCGATCAGAAGAAGGGCATGGGCCGCGGCGAGGCGGGCGGACGCTCGGCGCTGCCGGTGTGGCTCGACTTCATGAAGGCCGCCCACCGCGAGCTGCCCATCCGGGACTTCGATCCGCCGCCGGGCATCGAGTTCGTGCGCGTCGATCCGCTCTCGGGCCTGCTGGCGGGTGACGCGGTGCCCGGGCGGCTGGAGCCCTTCCTCGAGGGGACCGCGCCCACCCGCGAGGCCTATTCGCCCGAGGCAGTGCGGCCGGAGGACTTCTTCCTCTACGACGGGCGGGGCGGTCTGTGAGCCGCGGCGCGCTGCTCCTCACGCTCGCGCTCGCGCTCATCCCGCTGCAGGTGAAGGCCATCCGTGCGGTGGACCAGCTCGCGGATCGGATCGCGGCGCAGGCGAAGGACTCGGAGGCCGAGGCGCCGGTGGGCGTGTGGGCGCGCGGCGAGTCCCCGGAGCTTTCTCGCGCGTTCGTGACCGTGCTCGCGGCGGAGCTGGCCAGGCGCGGGCTGCCGGCGGTGCCGGTGGAGGCGGCCGATCCGGTGCGGGCGGAGGCGGAGGCGCGCGCGAAGGGACATCGATCGTTGCTGCGGCTGCAGCTCGGGCTCGAGTCCGGGCTGTTGCACGCGCGCGGGGATCTGCTGGGGACGTGGGTGAACTTCTGGTCCGGCGCCCAGGCGACGCGGCCGCAGTCCCCCGCCGCGGGAATCGAGTCCTCGGTGGACGCGGATGCGCACGCGCTGGCGCTGGCCTCGGCGCCTATTCCGGTGGTCTCCTCCCCTTCGCTCGCGCCCCGGACGGGCGAGGTGCGCATGGTGCAGGCCGTCTTCGCGCGCCTGCCGAGACAGACCGCAGCGCTCGCCGCCGGTGACCTCGACGGTGACGGACGCGACGAGGTGATCGCGCTCACCGACGAGGAGCTGCTCGTCTTCGGCCCCGATGGAAAGCTCCTCGTCCGCCGCGCGCTGCGGCACCTGCCCTCCTCCCCTTCGCCCGTTCGTGAGCCGTTCGGTGCGCTCGCGGTCCTCACGTCACCCACGCGCCTCGCCGCGTTCTCCGCGCAGCGCGTGCGCGGCGAGGTGCTGTCGTTCGAGGCGGCCGGACCCGCGCTGCGGCCGGAGGGAACCTTCACCGCGGACGAGGTCCCGCTGGGCCGGGTGGGCGAGTCGCCGGTGCTCGCACGTCACGAGAGCGGCAAGACCACGTGGTCTTCCACTGCGGGCCTTCCTCGCGCCTTCACCACGCTCGTCACCTTCACCGGCGTCGGTGGGCCGGAGCTTCTCGCGGTGTTCCCCGACGGCAGCGCGCAGTGGCGGGCGGACCTCTCCGCGCCCGAGCCCCGTGTGGTCGAGCTTCGTGGGCTCGGCGCGGGCAGCACGCTGGCGGACGTGGACGGCGACGGCTACGCGGAGCTCGTCACCAGCGAGCCGGACTTCCTTCCCTCACCCGAGGTCCTCCGCGTGCTGAAGGCGCCGACGCTCACTGGCGCGGGGACGGGTGAGCCGGTGCGCTTTCGCAAGGAGCTGCCGCGCGGCCGGGTGCTGCAGATCGCGGGCGCGGATCTCGACGGGCAGGGCGCGCAGGCGTTGATCGTCGCGGTGTGGTTGCCGGATGGCTCGACCGAGCTGCAGGTCCATCGGAGGGCGAAGTGAGGCGCGCGATCGTCACCCTGGCGCTGCTGTTGGCCGGCACCTCCGCCGAGGCGGCGTCGCGTGGACGCTACGGCGGCACCCTGAGAGTGGCGATGCAGGGCGAGCTCACCGAGGCGCCGGATCCGCTGCTCCAGGATGCGCCCCACGAGGCCGCGGTGATGGGGCTCACCACGCGCGGTGTGTGCCGGCTCGAGCGGGACGGGCGCATCACCCCGCTGCTCGCGCTCGACGTCTCGCGCGAAGGTCCGCTCGAGGTGCGCGTGACCCTGCGTCCCGGACTTCGCGCGGCCGACGGCACCGCCCTCACCGCGCGCGAGCTGTCCTCCGCCTGGCTCCGCCCCACCCAGGCGCCGTCGCTCTCGCCGTACCGCGCGCTGCTCCACCCCGTGCGCGCCGAGGGCCGTCACCTCACCGCGCTCTCGCCCTTTCAGCTCTCCCTGCCGCTTGCGTGGCCGTGGCCGGATCTCGAGCGGACGCTGTGCCATCCCGCGCTCTCCGTCGCCCCGCCGGCGCCCCAGCGTGGGGTACGGGTGGGGAGCGGTCCTTTCCTCCCCGCGCGCGCGCTGGGGGTCTTCATCGCCAACGCCGCGTATCCGAACGGACGTCCCTACGTCGACCGGCTCACCGTCACAGCAGGCGAAGCGGGCGCGGTGCGAAGGGCGCTCCAGTTGGGCGAGGCGGAGACCGGGCTGGGCGCCACCTCGCAGGGCTTCGAGCCCGCTCCGGCGCCGCCGGCACTGTGGGCGACATGGCTCGTCTACCGCCCCGAGCGCGCGGGCACCGGGCTTCGCGCGGCGGTGGAGCGGGTGGTGGATCGCAACGACCTCATCCGCTTCTTCGTGCAGCCGCCGGCGGTGGCGATGTCCTCGCTGCTTCCGCCCGCGCTGATGCCGCAGGAGGCGCCGCCCCCACACACGGGCGCGGTCCCGCCGCCGCCGTCCCGCGAGCTCACCCTGCTCTACGACCTCTCGGTGCCGGACCAGCGCGCGGTGAGCGAGCGCCTCCAGGTGCGCCTGCATGACGCCGGCTACCGGGTCGCGCTGCGTGGCGTCTCGCGCTCCGAGCTTCGCGCGCGCTGGGCGAGCGGCGACTTCGATCTCATGCTGCACGCGCTGCTGCTTCCGCCCGTCCCCGCGCCCGCGCTGGCCCTGGTGCTGGACCTCGCCGGAAGGCGGGCTCAGCTCACCCGCGAGCTGCAACCGCTCGGGGCGATCGCCGACGATCGCGAGCGCGACGCGAAGGCCCGCGAGCGTGCCGCCGCGCTGCGTCCGGAGCTGGAGCTCGTCCCGCTCTACGCGCAGGGCGTGCGCTGGGTAACCTCGCCGGCGGTGGGCAACGCGCAGTCCGACGCGCACGGGGTCCCGCTGCTCGACGACCTCTTCCTTCAAGAGCCGGGGAACTAGGGCGATGCGCCTGCGCACCCGCCTCTCGCTCGCGTTCGCGCTGCTCGCGGTGTTGCCGCTGCTGGTGGTGGTGCCGCTGGCGATCCGGGATCTGCGCGGCACGCTCGACGGTGAGCTTCAGGCGCGGACCCGTGCCGCCACCGCCGCCGCGCGCGCCGCTCTGGATCAGACGGCGAACGACGCGCGCCGGGCGGTGGAGGAGCTGGCCGGGAGCGTGGCGCTGGAGGACGTGGCGCGAGAGGTCCACGCGGGGGGCTCTCCCCAGCTCGCGGCGGCGGCGGAGCGGCTGATGCGCTCGCGCGGCCTCACCGTGCTCTCGCTCTTCGACGGACGCGGCACCACGCTGTCCTCGGGGCACCTGCCCGCCCGCATCGGCGATCCGGACGAGGCGCTCTTCGCCGTCACCCGGGCCTCCTCGAAGGAGCCGCTGGCGGTGCGGGTGGAGGTGCGCGACGAGCGCGGACTGCGGCGCGTGCCGGCCCTGGTGACCGCGCGGTCGATGGACTACGGCTCGCTGCGGATCTGGGTGGTGGGTGGGCGGCTGCTGGATCAGTCGCTGGCCGATCACCTCGCCGAACTCTCCGGCGCGCGGGTACGGCTCGTCGCGGATGAGGACGTCGTCGCCGAGGCGGGCCGCGCGCAGCCGCCGGTGATCTCCGAGCGCCTCGAGCTTCCGCCGGTGGGACACGTGTCGCTCGAGCACAGCCGCGCGGCGTTGATCGAAGCGGAAGGCGGCATCGTCCGCGCGTTCGGGACGCTGGTGGCGGTGGGGCTCGCGCTGGCGCTGTTGCTGGGGCTTCTGATCGCGCGGCGGGTGACGCGGCCGGTGGAGGCGCTGACCGCCGCCGCACGGGACGTGGGCACCGGGCGCCTGGACCTGAAGGTGGAGGAGCGGGCATCCGGCGAGCTGGGGGAGCTGGTCTCCACCTTCAACCGGATGACGCGCGAGTTGCGCACCACCACCGAGCAGCTCGTGGCCACCGAGCGCGTGGCCGCGTGGCAGGAGGTCGCGCGCAGGCTCGCGCACGAGATCAAGAACCCGCTCACGCCGATCCAGATGTCGCTGGAGACGCTGCGCGCGGCGAAGCGGACGAACAACCCGAGGTTCGGCGCGCTCTTCGACGAGAGCGCGGGCGCGGTGCTGGAGGAGGTCGAGCGGCTGCGGCGCATCGTGGACGAGTTCTCGCGTTTCGCCCGCCTGCCGCGTCCGGAGCTGCGCCCGCTCGACCTCTCCGAGCTCGCCTCCACCGTCCTCGCGCTGCACCAGTCGCCGCCGCCGGGCATCACCGTGGTGGGCGAGCTCGAGCCGGACCTCTGGGCGCAGGCGGACCGCGACCAGCTCACGCAGGTGCTGGTGAACCTGGTGAAGAACGCGGAGGAGTCGCTGGGCGAAAAGGGCGGGCGGATCCGGGTGCGCGCACATCGCCGCGATGGAGAGCATCTGCTCGAGGTCGAGGACTCCGGCCCCGGCATCCGGCCCGAGGACCGCGCCCGCCTCTTCGAGCCCTACTTCACCACCAAGGACGGCGGCACCGGCCTCGGCCTCGCCATCGCCGCGCGCATCTGCCAGGAGCACGGAGGACGGCTCGAGGTCGGCGGCGAGTTCGGGAAGGGCGCGGTCTTCACCATCGTCCTCCCCGCCGGCAGCGCGCCCTCGGCACGAGGCACGGGCGCGGTGGACGCAGCGGGCTGAGCTTTCGGGCTACGCGCGCGCAGGAACGCCCTTCGGCAATGCGTCCCGCTCGGCGGGGGTGAGCACGCGCGGCGTGGCGACGGGTTCACCTGTCTTCGCGTCGAAGAACGGAGAGGGCCGGGCCTCGCGGCGCAGCCACCACGTCGCCAACCGGCGGACGGTGCGCAGGAGGGTGGGCAGGGTGACCGTGTCCGGCGTTCCGGGCGGAGGACCTCCCACGGCGAAGCGCCCCTGCGCGCGCATCGGCGGGCCGATGACCGAGTCGAGCGGCGCCTCCAGCCGCTCGCGCTGCAGGAACACGAGCGGGATCCCGACGAAGGGCATCCGCGGCCCCTGGGTGTTGCCGACCGGGGTGTTGCAGCAGGTCGTGAACCAGCGGTGCATCCCCTTCCCGGTGAGGCGCACGCAGCCGAGTTTCTCCGCCCCCGCTTCGAACCGAAGCCGTGCCGGTGGAAGCTGGACCAGCTCGGTGCCCCCGTGCGCATCCAGCATGTCGCGGCGGTCGAGGAAGTGCGCCCAGGCCTGGCAGTCGTCGCAGTAGCAGACGCCGTGCATCACGGTGCGCGCCGAGACCTTCCGGGCGCTGGCGCGGACGGCGCCGCAGCGGCAGGCGAAGTGGAGCGTGTGGGCCATGCCGCGCGGGGTGCGCTACAGCCCGCGGGGCCGCGGGTCGCCGTGCGGGAAGGGCATGCCTTCATGCATGGGCGGGTTGAGCGGGTCGAACGCGGGGATGGGATCCTGCGGCGACTGCACCGTCCCACCGCCCAGCGCGAACGTCCCGTCTGCGCTGCCCGTCTGCAGCTCGACGCCCGCCGCCGAGGTTCCCGCGGAGGCCTCGCCCGCGCCCCGATTGCCGGGGGCCTGGCCACCGGAGGCCGTGAACGCAGCGCCCAGGGGGTCAGCGCCGACCGCCGTCGATCCGATGCCGCCTGCGCCCGCCGCGATCGCCTGCTGCAGGGTCCCGAACGCGGCGGCCTGGCCCTCCAGGTCGTCCACGCCCACCCCGCACCCGAGGAAGAGGGCCGCTGCCAGTATCCCGACGCTCGACTTCATGGCCTTCACCTTGTGCAACCGCCGTGCCCCATTCGCCCTACCCGCCATGACACACCTCCCGGAGCTCCGCCTCTGCGTTGACGATCTGGGAGAGCCGCGAGCGCTTCATCTTCAGGAGCCGCGCGGCCTCGCTGATGTTCCCCTTCGCATCCAGCAGCGCCCGCCGGATGCACTGCATCTCCATCTGGTGGCGCAGCTCCTTCAGCGACAGGTCGCGGGTGCGCGCCAGCCCGTAGAAGTCCACGTCGTCCACCCGGGCCCCGCTGGAGGCGCCCTCGCCCTCCGGGTCCTCGTCGTCCTCTGAAGCCGCCACGGCCGCCGGGGCCGCCGCGGCCAGCGGCCTGGGCTGCGGCATCGGGATCACGGTGGCGACCGGCGCCACCGCAGCGCCCGGTGCCGGGATCCTCACGCTCTCCCGGTCGCCGTCCAGGAGCGCCGCCAGCTCGGCCACGTGGGCGAAGCAGTCCGGCGTGATCAGCTCCCCGTCCGCGAAGATCGACGCGGAGGAGAGCACGTTCTCCAATTCGCGGACGTTGCCCGGCCAGGGATGGCGCAGGAGCAGCTCCAGGGACTCGGACGAGAGCCGCTTCGGCGCCTCGCCCCGCTCCTTCGCCACCTTCGCGAGGAAGTGCTCGGACAGCACCGGGAGGTCCTCCAGGCCCTCGCGCAGCGCGGGCAGCTCCAGCATCACGCCCTTGAGCCGGTAGTAGAGGTCCTGCCGGAAGCGGCCCTGGGCGATGAGGCCCTCGAGGTCCCGGTTGGTGGCGCAGATGACCCGGACGTCCACCTTGAGGGTCTTCTGGCCGCCCACCCGCTCGAACTCGCGCTCCTGGAGCACGCGCAAGAGCGCCACCTGGCAGCGCGGGCTGATGTCGCCGATCTCGTCGAGGAACAGGGTGCCGCCGTCCGCCAGCTCGAAGCGGCCCTTGCGCTCGCGGATGGCGCCGGTGAACGCCCCCTTCTCGTGGCCGAAGAGCTCCGAGAGCAGCAGGTCCTCCACCATGGCCGCGCAGTTCACCTTCACCAGCGGCATGTCCTTGCGCGGCGAGAGGTCGTGGATGGCCTGCGCCAGCACCTCCTTGCCCGTCCCGCTCTCACCCCGGATGAGCACCGTGGTGTTCGACCGGGCGATGGGCGGGAGCTGCCGCGTGATCTTCGAGAGCGCGCCTGACTGGCCCACCAGCCCGTGCGAAGCCTCGGCCCTCGGGAGCGCACCGGCCGACCGCCTCGGCAGCCGCAGCTCCGGCTCCACCGCGCCCAGCACCTCGCTTCTGCGGGGCACCGAGAGGAAACCCTGCCGCAGCGCCGGGGGCACCCGGGCGGTGAGCTGATCGAGCAGCCTGCCCGCGCGCGCCATCTCCGCCTGCGCGCCCGAGACGTCGCCCGCCGCCTGCCGCAGCCTGCCCATGAGGAAGTAGACCCGGTAGGGCCCTTCCAGATCCGCCTCGTGCAAGAGGGCCTCGCGCGCCCGCGTGGTGGCCCTTCCCGCGCCCTGCAGATCCCCCAGCGCCAGCGCCAGCTCGCCCCGGGTGAGCGCCACCTCCACCTGGGCCTGGGGCATCGCCTCCGCGCCCCGGTCCACGCACGGGCGCGACAGCTCCACCCCTGCCTGCGCGCGGTCCCCGGCGGCGAGGTGCGCCCGCGCCTTCAGCGCCGCCGCGAACGCCGCGTAGCCGTGGCTGCCCACCTCCTCGAACAGCTCGCGGGCCTCGCCGAGGAGCCGCAGCGCGTCCGCGTCCTCCCGGCGGTCCAGCGCGACCTCGCCGCGAACCAGCAGCGCCGAGGCCTCGAGGTACTGCTCACCCAGCTCCTGCGAACGACGCAGCGCGTGGTCACACAGCTCCTGCGCCCGCGAGAGGTCCCCGAGAAAAGCGCACAGCCGCGCCAGGTTCACCGCCGCCTGCGAGACCTCCCGCGCGCTCTGCAGCCGCGAGAACGCGTGCAGCGCGCGGGAGAGGTGGTCCAGCGCCCACTCGAAGTCCCCGCTCTCCGCGTAGAGGGACCCGAGGTTCGCCAGCGCCCTCGCCTCCAGCGCCCGCTCTCCCGCCGGCGCCGCCGCCCGGTAGAAGGCGATGGCCCGCTCCCGGTCTCCCCGCTTGTGCGCGGTCACGCCCCGGTTCACCAGCGCCCGTGCCAGCGCCTGGCGATCACCGGTCCGCTCCGCCAGCGCCGCGTTCTGCTCGAAGAGCCTGTCCGCCTCCGGGAGCGCCCCCTTCAACAGGTGCGCCCGGCCGAGCGCGTTGCGAAGGGCGAGCACCTGCTCCGGCGCGCTCACCGCGGCCTCGTGCCGCGCCCCCAGGGCCAAAGCCTCGTCCGGGCGTCCCCGGTGAAGCGCCAGCTCCACGCCCAGCACCCGCGCCGCCTCCGCCTCCAGCCCCTCCGCCGAGAGCACCGGCGAGAGCAGCCGCGCCGCCCTCCCCGGCTTGCCCAGCCGCAAGAGCAGCCGCGCCGCAGGAACCCGGAGCGCGTCCACCGCCGACGCCTCGCCGCGCACCCGCGCGCGGGTCAGGTGCCGCAGCGCCGGCCGCGCCTCCGCCCGCGCCGCATGCAGGTCCGACAACAGCCTATGCGCCCTCACCGAACCGTCCTGCGCGAGGTGGGGCAGCGCCCGCTCCAGCAGCGACGCCGCCTCCTCCGCCGCCCCGCGCGAGGCCAGGCCCTCCGCCGCCTGGAGCGCAACCCCGGCGCCCTCCTCCGGAGAGGCCTCCAGCAGCAGCGCCGCCGCCGACACGAGGTCGCCGCTCTCCTTGTGGAACGCGCCGAGCGCGTGGCGCAGCGGCCGCATGCCGTCCGCCCCGAGCCCGGTCCGCAGCGCGGTCCGCTCGGCCTCGCGCGCGAAGCGGAAGACCGGCAGGCCCGAGGCCACCCGGACGGTGAGCACCCGCTCGCGCACCAACGCGTCCAGCGTGTCCGCCACCCGATCCGCCCCCGCCACCCCCAGCCGGGAGAGGGTCCCCGCCACCACGTCCGCCGCCAGCGCGCCGTCCGCCGCCGCGAGGATCCGCAAGACGC